>CAYSOI010000062.1:0-14212 GCA_964432425.1 uncultured Opitutales bacterium
GATTGGAGATTTCGATATCCTTGAGGATGCCCTCAATCCGATTCATCTGCTTCGCATTCAATACGACCCTAGTGAAGACTCCCCGGAAGAGGCACTACGGGTCGTATTGAATGCGAAGCACAAGTCTCATGAAAATGATGTGGGCCTACAACTGCAACTGAGCCTTTGGGATCGTGAACAGGAACCCAAACTTACATCCAATGGAAAAATCACACTATTTGATGAAGAAATTCCATGGGAAACCGAGATTCCACATCCATGGTTTTCCCAAATGTCAAAATGGCTGCATAATCCATCGCCGGACAATTTTCCTGAGTTGCCAAAAGACAGTGAAATCCTGCCGCAAGTGGAGTTGAGTGCTGGGCCACTGAAATTAGAGAAAAGCGCCCTGGTGAATTCGCTCATCCCCGGCCTGCCGGATACTCATATTTCCGGGACATTCTCAGCCTCCAGAAAACGGGGAGAAAACGCAGTCCAAGTTCACACAGACATCAGTGAAATCTCCGTCCCTGAACAGGAGGTTGTCATTTCAAATTTGTCGACAAACCCACTTATCGGTTGGGGGTCTTCCGTATTTACAGTCCAGCCTGCTACTCTCAATATCGGGAAATTATCCGTAAAGAAATTGGAGCTACAAAACGGAGAGCTTCCATGGGTCCTTCACAAGGAGGGCATACTTCAAACTCCAGGGTGTAAATTTGATACCTTGGGAGGGAGTGTCTCACTCGGTGGTACTGCCGTAAAGCTGAAGGGTTCTGAAACGATGACAACGGGACTCCTCACCATGGAGAATATCGACTTTGAACAGATCCTCGCCCTGGCAGACAAACCACCTCTTCAACTCAAGGGTGTTTTCAATGGTCAACTCCCCTTTTTATTCAACATGGAGAAACTGGAGCCGGCAATGGGAGGGTTTTTGCAAATGCAATCCGAATCCGAAGGGCATTTGGAGTACGATGCGAAGGGGCGTTTCACTCAAAACCAGAAACCCGGTTCCAGGGGATGGAAAAACATGGATATGGCTGAACGGGCACTCAAGGACCTCAACATATCCGGAATTACCCTTCATTTCCTTCCGGAAGAAGACCCACTGTTACCACTTCGAGCCGTGATTAAAGGCAGCCACCAAACCAATAATCAAAAGATCAATCTGGAGCTAACCTTAAATTTACGCGGTGACATTAAGGAAATCCTAAAAAAAGCTGCCCAGGGTAATCTGGAATTGGTCCCCTGAGCAGCTTTAATAAGATCAAGGGAACTATTACAGACGTTTGATCTGGATGTTCTTGAACATGACTGGATCGCTGTGGCCTGCGAATCCGAAGTGGCCTTCTGGTATATCTTTGCCAGGGTGAGGTTTGCCACCCATGAATTTTTTTACGTTCTTGAGGTCGGTATTCAGGATTTCCGTACCGTTGAGAATGACTTTGATGGTCGAGCCCTTGACGGTGACTTCCTGCTCATTCCATTCACCAGGCTTTTTGAGAAATCCTCTTTTAGCCGCCGCCATTCCGTAGGCAGAGCCGTGGTACTGACGAGTGTCGAGTTTGGCATATTTAGGATGGGTGTTGTCGAGAACCTGAAGCTCGGTCATTCCAGAATAGGCGGGGTTGCCTTTCCCAGGGTAGCGAATAGCCAAACCATTGTTTCCGCCAGGGGGGAGTTTGAATTCAAAACGAACCACGAAATCTTCGTATTTCTCCTCAGTGAAAAGGTTTCCACCTTTGCCTTTCTTGCATTTGATGGCCCCATCTTCGACTTCGTAGTTATCTTTGGCTCCGGCCCAACCAGTGAGATCTTTCCCATTAAACACAGATTCGAATCCACAATCACTGCTACTGCCCTTTTCGCCTTTGGGGCCTTTGGCACCTTTGTCGAGTTCCTTGATGAAGATGTTTCGCCAGGAGATTTCTCCACCATGGGTCTGGAGTTGGATGGGGCCTTTGGCGATAAGAGGTTTACGTTTGTTTTTGGGAGTTTTGCGGTCCCAGAAGTTTGTCAGTGGAGCATTGTCTACGACCAATTTGTCGTTGAGTGTAATGGTTACATTTTCACCGACCATGGTGATGTGAAACGTGTTCCATTCACCGAAAGGTTTGTCGGCGAGAACCAGTGGGTCACGTCCTGGTGAACCTGCGGGGCCATTGTTCCAGAGGCCTCCGGAACCCTTGTCGGCTCCGATCTTCCATTTCCCACCCTCTTTGGTGTAGTCCCAAATTTGTACCTGCGGAACTCCACGAAGATAGATTCCACTGTCAGCCTTGGCGACAGTCTTGTAGTCTACGTAGAGATCAAAATCGCCATAATTCTTGATGGTGGAAAGATAAAGCCCATGGCCATCGTTCACGAGAACACCATCTTTCACGGACCAGTGTTTGTTGATGTCTTCAAGGCTGGCTTTCCTTTTCTTTTCCAAGTCTTCCTTACTGAGTGCCATCCATTTGGCTGGATCTTCTGTCTTCAATCCCCACCAACCGTCGAGATTCTTTCCATTAAAAATTGCAGTATATCCTTTAGGGGGTTCATTCAAGCCAGCCAAACAAGTGCTGGCCAATAGTAAAGAGACGCCAATGGTCTTTATCGGAAGAGATGGGATGTTGAGTTTCATATAGTTCCTAATGATGAGGTTAGAGGGAAAAGAGATTTGGAAATGCATCCCTGCAAAGCAAACCCTATTTTCTACATTGCAGTAGCAGAGCATTTTCTCCCAAAAAGACGGCTAAATTTTCCGGTTGCAGTTCATTTCCCTGATCGTACACCCACCAATTATGAATCCATTGCGAATCCGGAATCTCCTATCTCTGTTATTAACGCTTATATTTTCCTGTCTTGTTCTTGAGGCAGCTAATTTAAAACCAGGTTTGGTCGGCGAATATTTTAATCGGAAATTCAACGAGTTTCCGAAAAACCAGAAGCCCTTCTACGTTCGGGTGGACCCAACTGTGAATTTCAAGGAAGTCAGTGGTGACTTTTATGGTTCCAAGCTGAGCCAGGGTTTTTCCGTCCGCTGGAAAGGTGAAATCCTGATCGAGAAGTCCGGCGAATATGGATTTGCGACCGCATCGGACGATGGTTCGAGAATCATCATCGACGGGAAGGTCGTGGTAGATAATTGGGGCGATCATTCCTGGACCAAGAAGTCCGGAAGGACGCATCTTACATTTGGTACACACGAGATTGAAATCCAACTGATGCAAGGCGGCGGCGGTGTCGGCTGCATCGCCTACTGGACACCACCGGGGGGCAAGGAGGTCGTATTGCCAGCCAAATCTCTTTTCCACAAACCAGCAAAGGCCAACATCGCTTTTGACAAAAAGGCTTGGGATAAAGCGGGCAAGAAACCCAGCCGGTCGAACAGTGTGGCTGGCGGAGTCATCCCAAAGAATTTCGGCAACTTTATTGGTACCGCCGTGCAGGTCCGGCAGGATGAACTCGGTAGCAATCGTGCATTCCGTGGCACTGTCATTCGCCTGAATGAAGAAGGCACCGCCGGCATCGTCTTTGATGCGGACACCATGCGAATGGCTGCTGGCTGGACGAAACCCTCCATCAAGTTTGAAGGATTGCCCTTCTCGGGAAGCCATGGTCGCTTCCCTGCCCTGTCTCAGGATGTTCTGTTTACCAACAAAGCCCTTCCGGGTTGGGCTGGCCCTGAAGGCAATCTTAGCGATCCCCGCGAAGGTGACTACCCACGTCTGGGACCTCTTCCAAAGGAATGGGCCAAATACAAAGGACTGTATATCAACGGCGACAAAACCATTCTTCACTATACCGTGGGTAGTACAAAAGTTCTTGAGCTCCCCTTTCTGGCTGGTGACAAAGAAGCTCCCATTCTCATCCGACAGTTGGAACTCAGTGGGAATAACAAAGCACTGACCATGGTCGTTGCCGATATGAACGGGTCCGAAATCAGCATTGACGGAAACACTGTCAAAACTGGCGAAACTACCATCTCTGTGCAATCCAACTCGAAAGTGAAGTTTGCTCAGGAAGGCACCACCCTAACCCTTCAAATTCCTTCCAGCAATGGCACGACACAAGTTTACCTAGCCTACACCGGTGGAGATCGGGCAAGTCCAGCCTTCCAAGGCAAGCTGTTGTCCGGCGAGCCCGTTCTGGCAACACTCACCAACGGCGGTCCTGCCCGTTGGGGGGACCCCATTGAGACCAAAGGTGAACTCAGCAAGGAAACCAACAAACCCTACGTCGTGGATAAGATTGGAGTCCCCTTCAATAATCCACTCGAAGGCCGCATGCGTATCGGAGGGTTCGACTTCTTCTCAGACAACACATCTGCTGCGGTTTGTACCTGGGATGGCGATGTCTGGATCGTTCGGGGAATTGATGAAGATCTGGACAAGATCACTTGGAAACGTTTTGCCACTGGCCAACATGAGCCTCTCGGCCTCAAGATTGTCGATGATGTCATCTACACGGTCGCTGATGACCAGATTACCCGTTACCATGACCTCAACAAGGATGGCGAAGCCGACTACTACGAAAACTTCAATAACGACTGGGATCTGACCAGTGGTTTCCATGCCTTCTGCTTTGACCTACACACAGACCCCCAAGGCAACTTCTACTTCGCTTTCGGAAGCCCGGTTCGTGGCGGAGGACGCTCCTTTGAACGCATGGGACGCCATCACGGCTCGATCATCAAAGTCAGCAAAGACGGCTCCAAGCTAGAGCGTTTCGCCACCGGCCTTCGTGCCCCCAATGGCATTGGTGTCGGTCCTGACGGCCAAGTGACCAGCGGCGACAACGAAGGCACTTTTGTTCCACGCAGTCCCATCAACTGGATAACTCCAGGGAGTTTTCATGGCGTGGTGGATGCGGCAGCCAACTACAGGGAGATGAAGACCACTGCGACGGTCGCTTCACTTCGAGAGGGTCGCCCACAACACCTGGACCCCTCCGAAGCTCCAAAACCTTTGGCATGGCTCCCCAAAAGTGTGGACAATTCCGGTGGTGGTCAAACCTGGGTTACCAGCAAGAAGTGGGGACCATTGGAAGGTGAACTGCTACACCTTTCCTACGGAAGAAGTGCTCTATACCTGGTGCTGAAAGAATTTGTCGATGGTCAGATTCAGGGCGGCGTGGTTCCCTTCAAACTGCGATTCAGCTCCAGTTGCATGAGAGCCCGCTTTAATGAGAAAGACGGACAACTCTACATCTCCGGGCTCAAAGGTTGGCAAACCAATGCAGGCAAAAATGGTGGCCTGGACCGTGTTCGCTATACTGGCAAACCCATCAACCTGCCCATCGGCCTAAACATCCTCAAAGGTGGTCTTCGCTTAAAGTTTACCGCTGAATTGGATAAGGAACTGGCCGAAGACCCGGAAAGTTACTCCATCAAATCGAGCAACATTGTCTGGTCACAGAATTATGGTTCTAAAGACATCGACCCGAAGAGCTACAAAGTCGAATCCGCCAAACTGCTGGACGACGGCAAGACCGTCGAAGTGAAAGTCCCCACCATCGGTCCCGCCCACCAAATGGAAATCTCCATCGATCTGGAGACGACCGATGGAGATGAAATAGTCACCAAGATCTGGAACACCGTCCACGAACTGGCTGACTGAGGCGGAACTCAAGCAACCTGTTTCTGGCTGGGATCAACAGAATTGAGACCCAGGAACTTTTTGCGAAATGCAGGGTCGATATCCTGTATTCGGACTAAGATGAGGCCCACGGTGGTATTGTTGAAGCTGGGGTCTACGTTAAAGTTCAGAAGGGTTCCATTGAGCTTCAGGTAGTGCCTTAACAACACCGGGATACCCTTGCCGTCTTCCTCAATGCTGGAGACAACCGCAGAAATGGCGTCAACGGAGCAATCCGAATCTTCCATGTGACCGAGCAGGCTTTCAGCCAGTGGACTGATCTCTGGAGCTTGACGGGCTTCTACCAAGTTTGCCAATTCATCATCCCAGCATTTCATTTTGAGAAACTCTACCATCAGGTCCCGTGAGATGGGGGCATAATCGGAGGTCAAACTGACACAGCCAAAGAGGTTCTGGTATTCCGGATATTGTTGAAGGAATTGACCGATGCCCTGCCAGATCAGCGAAAGACTGGAATGCTTTCGTTGGTATTCTGGACGAATGAAGGAACGGCCAAGTTCCACCGTTTTCCCAAGTTTACCGAGAAACCCCTTTTGCAGATTGAACAGACTGGCGGAATACAGGCCTTCTTTGCCATGCTTCTCCACAATCTTGTCGATCAGTGCCAAGCGATAGGCTCCAACGATCTCGGATGTCTCCGAATTCCAGAGAAACAACTGATGGTAATCGGAATCATGCTTGTCCAAGTCCAGAGCTTGTCCGGTTCCCTCCCCGATCTCCCGGAAGGTGATTTCCCTGAGCCTCCCGATCTCCCTTAGGATGCATTCCGGGAGTTCTTCCCCTGTCTGACAATAAACGGTGAACTCTCCCTTGGTGAGGAATTGGCTCTCATTGGGAAGAGTGGCGACTGCATTGCGTAACTCTTCTGAAGGGATGGAACTAATGATTGGCAAAGGGTTCTCGACTTCAGCAGGTTTCAATTCCTGACGTTTGCCGCATCCTTTGAGTGCGTATGTGCTCAGGCGAAGGTAATGGCTCAGAGATTCTGACGTTTCGAAACGTTTGGCAATCTGGGGCCCAATGGTCCTTCCAACGGAAAAACGCACCGTAGAACCGGCTTTGTTGAGCATTTCTCTAGGTAACATGGCAGTTCTCAATCGCGGATGCACCATTCCTGCGGCTTGAAAGGGCAGGCTGTTCCGGCCCTCAAAATGGATGGGAACAATCTTGGCTTTCGTCTTTTGCGCCAAAGCTGCGGCATGAGAATTCCATTCATCATCCAAGACCTCTCTCTGGCTCCAGTGAAAGTGGGAAACTTTTCCGGCAGGAAAGACTCCCAGGCACCTCCCTTGCTTCAAATGATGAATACTCTGCCGCATGGAGTTCAGATTCGCGGCTTTGGGAGCACCTCCAAAAGGATCCACGGGTATGGCATATTCTCCAAGTGCCGGGAATACATTCAGCATGTAATTGAGAAGGAATTTACAATCGGGACGGACTTTGGATAGGGCTGCGCCCAAAACAATGCCGTCGATTCCTCCAAATGGATGATTGGCAACAATCACCAGAGGGCCTTCTTTGGGAATGCTTTCAAGTGTTCCAGCGGAAACCTCCCAGTCGACGCCCATGACTTTGAGAACGTTTTCAAAAAAGTTCCCCTTGGGTTGGGCGATGGCCTGTTCGTAGATTTCCTGAAGTTGGGCAGTCCCTAATAATGGGCTTACCGGCCAACCTAATTTGTTGTTAAGGTCAGCGATGGATTGTGGTGTCGGCAGGGCGGTTGTAGTAGTCATGGCAAATACAAGGGTGAATTAGTTTACCCCTTTGTTTTGCCAACCCCGTGCCAACTTTGTGAAGGCTGGGAGTCAAATTGCCCAAATCCTAGTATTTCAAAGGGATTGGCTCCATTGAAAATGTCGAAAGCCTAATTTTAGCCATCCATCAAATGAACACACCTGCACAAATTATGCCCCTGGAACGCAAGGCCTACGATTCATTTGATTACAGGATGTCGGTCCTGTGATCAAACAAGGTCAACACACCCCCCAACTCAGGCCGTAGATTTTGCTTGTTTTCGCTGGGCAACGACTCGTTTGATGACTTCGTCGGCAGTAACTCCGATGAGAATCACCGCACCGATGATGGCGTATTCGATATGGGTCGGAATCCAGTCCACGAGGACGATCATATTTCGGAGAACCTGCATGAGGGCTGTGCCGATAACCACACCGAGGATGGTCCCGGTGCCGCCTCGTAAACTACAGCCACCAAGGACTGCGGCAGCGATGGCATAAAGTTCGTAGAAGTTTCCAAAGTCAACGGGTTGGGCGGAGTTGACATCGAGTACAAAGAGCAGCCCTCCAAGCCCGGAACAAAATGCACAAATCATGTAGGCAAGGATGGTCATATTATCGACATTGATTCCGCTGAAACGGGCAGCTTCTTCATTATTGCCCAAAGCCAGCAGGTATCGCCCGTAGATCGTTTTGTTCAGGAAGATTCCAGCCAGCACCGCAACCACAATCAGGAAAATGCAAGGCATGGGCAGCCCAAAAGAGCCAAATGAGATCTCGCTGGTAGCCAACTCCCGGAGGCCCTTGAATTCAGTACCAAACCCTTGCGACTGGTCTCCCGTAAACCCTCGGGTAATGCCTCTGTAGAGCAAGAGTCCACAAAGGGTGACCACAAAAGGCTGGAGCTTGAGCTTGGTGACCAAAAGGCCGTGAATCAACCCAACAACCAGAGAAAAGCACAATACCGCAAGAAGTGCAGCCGGAACAGACCAACCCTGAACTCGCAGAAGCCACGGCAATCCACAGCCCACAAGGCATACCACTGAGCCAATCGAAAGATCAATGCCCCCGGTAATGATAACAAATGCCACACCAATGCTGATGATGCCAAACAATGCGGTCCTCCGCAGCAGGTTTTCCAGGTTGTAGGGATCCAGAAAGACATCACTGAGGATGGCCGTCATGACGAAGACAAAAAGTAGAATTCCAAAGATACCCAGGATTTTTTTCATTGGTGGTAATTGTAAATTTTAAAATTAAGCTGCTTGATCGTTTGAGCCGGTATTGCCTGTAGCTAATTGCATAATGGCTTCCTCGCCTAATTTCTCTCGGGTAAGTTCTCCTGTAATTCTTCCTTCGTGCATGACGATCGCACGGTCTGCCATTCCCAGAACTTCCTCCATTTCACTGGAAACAAAGAGAATCGCGACTCCAGATTCTGCCAACTCTTCCATCAAGGTGTAGATTTCCCGTTTGGCACCGACATCAATCCCGCGGGTCGGTTCGTCAAGCAGGAGCAAATCCGGCTTCATGGCCAGCCATTTCCCGAGCACGACCTTTTGTTGATTTCCTCCTGAGAGGAAGCGGACCATTTGCCGGTCAGAGGGAGTCTTGACCCTCATGCTCTTGACCATTTCTTCACTGATCTCCTTTTCCTTGGAGAAGTCAAGGAAACCACCTTTTTTGCTGTCGCGTTGAAGGGAGGCCAGGCTCATGTTTTCACGAACGCTCATTTCCAGAATGACGCCCTGCAGCTTTCTGTCTTCGGGGGCCAGAGCAATGCCATGATTGATTGCCGTAATTGGTGACTCAACAGTTGTGGGCGTTCCTTTGATATGAATCTGCCCCCCCACTGCTGGTGTCACGCCAAACAGGGTTTCCAGCATTTCGGTTCGCCCGGCTCCTACGAGTCCAGCAACTCCAACAATTTCCCCTGCCCTGATGGAAAAATTGAGGCGATGTTCCGGATGCACGGGGGTTTGCAAATCCTTTACTTCCAGTACGGTGTCACCAATTTTCCGATCTTTCCGATCATAGTAATTGGAGATATCCCGGCCCACCATCAATTGAACCATCGCATCGTGATTGATTTCATCCAAGGTCAGTTCCCCTGCATTTTCGCCATCTCTCAGGACAGTCACATGATTGGAGAGTTCCGTAACTTCCCCTAACCTGTGAGAAATGTAAATCACGCTCACTCCCCGCTCCCGAAGGTCTTTGATGACTTTGAAGAGATTTTCCGTTTCAGCCTGGGAGAGGCTCGATGTAGGCTCATCCATGATCAACACTCGGGAGTCCACAGACAACGCCTTCGCAATTTCCACCATTTGCTGGCGGCCAATGGTGAGGTCTTCAACCAGTGTGTCCGGATCCACATCCAATCCCACCATCTTTAGATACTTTGCAGACTCTTCGCGGATTCGTGCCCGGTCAATAAAGAGGCCACGTTTGGGCTCCCGTCCGAGGAATACATTCGCTCCAACGCTGAGGTTGGTAGCAAGATTCAGCTCCTGATGAATCAAGGAAATCCCAAGTTCCAGTGCCGCCTTTGTGGAGTCAACCACCACAGGCTTTCCATCCAAAAGGATTTCTCCTTCATCTGGAGGTTGCACCCCTGCCAGAATCTTCATGAGTGTACTTTTTCCGGCACCGTTCTCTCCGATCAGAGACAGCACTTCGGCTTTCTGTAGCTTCAGATTGACGTTGTTTAACGCCCGTACACCAGGAAAGCTTTTGCCAACTCCACGTACTTCCAGCAGAGGTGAAGCAGACTGAGAGGATTTTTCACTCATGTGATTCTGGGAAAAGGAAAGAGTTATTCCTTGCCCAGGCGTTTGTTCAACGTGGACCAGAACTCTTCGACATTTGCCTGCTCAATGCTTTGAGCCGCTACGTTGATGTACTTCTCTTCAGGAAGATCCACGCCACCTATTTCACGTTTTTTTCCGATAAGGCCATCGATCAAGCCATCGCGGCGATGCTTGGCGTTATCTTGTTCCATACGGCCAATGAAGATCATGATTTTCCCACCATCAGGAATGGCTTTCTTCACCAACTCGGCACACATAAGTCCCGCCTCATAGTTGTCCATTCCGACGTAGCAGAGACGATTGGAGGCAGGAGCATCCGAATCATGAGTTACGACATTGGTACGTTCTGCAGCTTTATTGATTAATTCGGTTTGGTTGTCCGCATCAATGGGGCTGATGGCAATTCCATCTACGTTTCTCGTGATCAAGTCTTCGACTTTGTCCTTTTGATCAGTAATGCCTCCAGAAGGCATAACGATATCTACATCAACGTTAAGATCTGCCTTGGCTTGGAGTGCTCCTGCTTCAGCAATGGTCCAGAACGGAGCAACACCATTGGTGACAAATGCCAGCCTTGGTTTTCCTTCTCCTTTGTAAAGTTTGGCAAGATATTCCATGGATTTGTAGCCGTACATGTATGGATCCTGTGCGATGGTGCCCTGAACGTGCCCGTCTTTGATTCCTTGCAAGGTTGACTCGTTTTCATCGAATGCCACGACTTTAACCTGGCCTAGCTTGTCCGCTTGTTGAAGGACTTCCAGAATCAATGGGGGGTTGTACTCGAACAAGCCGACCATGCAGTCAATGTCAGGATGGCGAGACAGAGTATCCTCTACATTGGCTTTCGCTTTGGCTCTATCGAATTGATCGGTGAGAGTGCCAAGGATGGTGTATCCATTACCTTCAATGACACCAGAGGGATCATTGCCATTGCCATTTTCACCACTTCCGCCACCGCAGCTGGCCAAAACAGACATGGTTCCGAGCAGGAGAGAGGAAAGGAAGTAGTTGAGAGTTCGGGTTTGTTTTTCAGGTTTCATAAGCTTGAGGATTATTAAATTGGTTGGGCTGGGTTTTTCAGGAAATCTACCATGGGGTCAATCCTCCAGTGATGCATAACGTTTGACCTGTGACGAAAGAGGCCTCTTCGCTGGCGAAATATTGGACGGCCGAGGCCACATCTTCGGGAGTGCCCCAGCGACCTGCCGGGACTGTTTCGAAGTATTGGTCTTTGGCTTCCTGTGAATCGTTGTCATGGCGTTCGGTCGGTATCCAGCCAGGTGCCACGGTGTTGACTGTGATCGCAAACGGAGCCAGCTCGACGGAAAGGCTGCGACTCCAGCCGATTTGTCCACCTTTGGCCGCAACATAGGCACTGAAGTTGGGCGGAGCGGCATGAAATACCGAGGAAGTTATGTTAATGATTCGGCCCCATTTCTTCTCCTTCATCCCAGGAATGACAGCTTGAGCCAAATGAAACGGACTCAGAATGAAGAAATCCAACATCTTTTGGTAGAATGCGGCATCATACTCCTCGATCGGTTTCTGAGGCTGATCGGGGGTGGCATTGGGCACCAGGATATCAATGGCACCAAATTTATCCTTCACCGCTTCGACCATGGCACCGATTTGTTCGGGATCCGAAGCATCAGCCCGGATGAGCATCGCAGTACCTCCGGCAGCCTTGATTTCTTCCAGCGTTTCGTGAGCTGATTCGGGTTGATTGAAATAGTTCAGTGCGACTCTGGCTCCCGCTTTGGCCAGAGTAAGGGCGATACCTTTACCCAGCCCACGGCTGCTACCAGTCACCAGAGCTACGTGACCTTTGAGTGAAAATGACATGCTAGGCTTGATGGAACGAACAACTACTTGAGGGCTTCCCGCTCAGGCTTGGAGTTGGTCGTGAGGATCTGGAAGTGGTGAACAGAAGCAACTTTATCCGACTCAAACTGCCAAACCAGGTTCCCTTTGGGATCAACTTCCAACAACTTGGGCTTTCCTTTTCCTGCACGATAACTCGCAATGACCGTATTGCCATTGGCCAACCGCTGAACTCCGCAGGCATCCTGGATGAGCCCCTTCACTTGAGAGTTGTTCACCTGCCATTGTACCTTATTGGTTTTCGGGTCAAATTCGACAACTTTGTTCCCCAGTGTGCAGCCAACCAGCAGATTCCCGTTGGCCAATTCAATGGCAGTAAATGGCCAGTTCTTGGCTCCTCTGCCTCCAAGCTCGTTGATATCGGTCCGCACTGTCTGCAACACTTCACCCTTAGGACTGTATTCCTTTACGGAATGGGCAAGAAGATGCGGCACCCAGTAGTTCCCCTTGGCATTCCTCCGGGCCATCCGGGTCTGCATGTGAGCATTGGTGGTTTCAGGTTTTAAAGGAAACTCGACTTGAATTTTTCCTTTTCGGTCCACTTCCAGTAACTTTGGCTTGGGGCCAAGTTCTGTAATGAGGATGTTCCCGTTTTTCAGGGGGGCTGCGGTGCCGATTTCCCGATTACCTTTTCCAAGACGATATTGAAAGCGAACTTTGTTTTCCCTGGTCAGAATCAACACCTCGTTTTTCCAGGAAATTAAAAATGTGCCATCCTTCAGTGCAAACCCATCTCTGGATCCACCGCGACATTCCCAGACATTTTTTCCCGACTCATCAATCAGGGCAGTATTGGGGCCTGTCACCAGCATGGTGTGCTTGATTCCTGACTTGCTGACTTGCTTTCCCATCACGGCAGGAGCCGCATTTACCAGATGGGAGGACAGAAATAAGCACAAACTGACCACGAGGGAAATATTCTGTTTTTTGGGAGGGAAAAAGAGCATTCTCTGAAAAAAACTTCTAAACTTATAATAATTGGGCAATTTCAAAAGGCGCAGCCACAAATGGAACTCCTTCAATTAGTGTCAATGCAGGAATTTTTTGAACATGCCTTGATTCCTGCCCAAGATTCCTCATCGTAACCCCACCAATGCGTTGGCGTATTTCATTATTCTTGTTAACTACACCTCTTTGGGGCAGTGGGGTCATTACCGACCCGATCCCCCCCACAGAGAAAAGAACTGTCGATGGTGAAATGTTGGTAAAGTGGGACGAGACGTACTACTTCGACACTGAAAGCCAGCCCTTCACCGGGAGAGCTCTGTCCAAATTCCCCAACGGCCAACCAAGGTATGATGCCAACATCGTAAATGGAAAACCTCATGGCATCGTCACCATCTATCATAATAACGGGCAGGCTCTTTTTGCCGCCCCCTACAGAAAAGGCATTCAGCAAGGAGTGGAAAAAAACTGGCATCCTGACGGCCAACTTCAATTTTCCATCAATTATGAAAATGGGCGGCGACATGGAAAAATGACATCTTGGAGAAGAGACGGCAGCCGGCAAATGGACATCTTTTTTGTCCAGGGCAAAATCCATGGACCCTTCATCGTCTATGAAGAAGACGGCCAGAAATCTGCTCATAGAATCTACCATGAAGGCAAACTCGTATTCACCCGAAAAACGGCCCAATTTGAAGCCTCCCCGAAGACCCTCCAAAACAAGACCTACTCCAAAATCATTTCCAAAGAGCAATATTTGCCTGCCCAGTTGAATAACCCCGGCTACCCCAAAAGAAAAAATGGCGACGGGCAAACCTCACTGCTCCTGACGCCTGACAAACGAATAAAACTGGCCTCTCACCTATGGCTGAATACCACAGCTTCCCCGCCCTACGAAATCGACTTCGAATACCAGGCCAAACCAGGTCGAGTCTCTGGCAAGGGCTTTGGCAGTGCCGCGATGGCCATCCATTTTTGTGCCGAGAATCAACCCTCCGAACATCCTGATACCAAAGATTCGACTGCCCTTATCCCCAACACTGGCGGCTACGCACTTCAACTGGCCACCAATGGCCGGCGAAAAGGCATCCGGTTGCTGGATAAAGAAGGCCAGTCCCTGGTGAACTCTAACGAAAACCCAACCACTTTAGGAGACCAGTGGAGACACCTTCGCCTGATTGTGGGCAAGTACTCCATCGTGGTCACCCTGGATGGACAA
>CAYSOI010000063.1:0-13961 GCA_964432425.1 uncultured Opitutales bacterium
GTATAGTCGGAACCAAAACGACGGCTTGGAAAGATCGTCTAACAATGTCATCTCTTTTGGGGAAAACAGTAAGGGATTGATAACAAATCGATCTACCGTACTGATGAAAGTAAGGACAAACTACTTTTCCTTCTTATCTGAGGATTCCGCGGAAAGGTAGATCTTGCCCAATTCCCGCAGAAGTTGTTCCAGCTTCTCGTAGTATTCCTCCTCAGGGAACTTGGATTTTTGGAGACGAAGTTTGTGGATTTGTAGTTCCAGGTCGTCCCGTTGTTGGCGTTGTTCTGGAGTGAGGCTTTTTTCAAAGTCGGAGGGCTTTAGGTGGAATTGGTGGGCACGAAATCCGTCTGGGGTTTTCTTCTCATCCGGCTTTTGCTTGGGGAGGATGCCAGTAAAGTCCTTGGGCTGGGTGCCTTTGGCGTCGGCGTTGTCATCCAGGAGGGAGTGCTCGGTTTGGATGCGACCGTCTTTTTTGTAATGGTCGGAGAGTTCGCGATTGGAGTAAAGCCAGGCTTCGAGGAGTGAGGTTTGGCCATCCTGATCGAGGTCGGATTCCGGGTTGTTGATATTCTGGGAAAGGAAATTTGCCAGTTGGGTAGAGTTGTATTCGGAGCCGGAGCGGGTGGCGGTGAGGATGATACGGTTCTCTCCCGAGAGTTTGGTCAGAAATGGAGCACTGGAGGAGGCTGTGTTGATGATGAGCACAGGACGATCTTCATGGGGTTTGAGCCAGGATTTCAGTTCCGTTGCGGAGATGTCCGGGCCATGGAGGTTGAACTTGGCAAACTTGCCGTCGTAGGTTCCGTGGCCGATGAGAAAGATCCAGAGCGGATTCTTGGGTGTCGCCTGATGTGACTTGAGCCAGCCTTCGATTTGTTGCTTCGGGGTGGTGGAGCCTTTGGCTTTGTGGACTAACAATGCTGAGCGTTTCGCATCCTTGCAGGCGCTGCTGAAATTGTCTGCCCAACGTTGGAATTTTGGGGCATAGGCTTCTTCACCAGGAGCTCCCTGAATGATCGCAATTTCCGGCACTTTCGCACTCAAGGGCATTGACCAGATACATAACAGAATCCAAAGGGCGTTCCATCGAGTTTGCCAAAACAGCATCCCATTGTCTGATTGTCTGATTGTCCGATTGTCCATTTCTTAAGCTAGGTTGTTCTTTCTGCGGATCAACCATTCCGCTGCCAGCAAGGCCAGAATCAGCGAAAGTACCCAGGGATTGTGCCAGAGTGGTTTGGCCCATTCGTGCATGATGGGAGCCTGCAGTTTGGGGAGTTTCCCTGCCAGTTCTTCCAGTTGGCCAAGTTCATAAACGGTGCCACCGGTTTTTTGGGCCAGGTTTTCTAGAAAGGCTTTGTCCACGGAATGGTCGCGATGTTCATGATTAGCAGGGTTGGTGGCCCACCCGGCTTGAGCTTTGGTGATAAGGGTTTTTCCGTCGCTTTCCAACACCTTGGCTTCAATGGTGTAAGCTCCGGTTGCCATGGCCCGGTATTGGGTATTCCAGGTTGCTGGCAGGTTTGCTGAGGGTTCGGAAGGAAGGGTGAGTTGCTGGCCATCCGGGCTGGTGAGCTGGAGTTTGGTTTCGGAGTTATCCAGAGGAGTGAAGGCGGGGTTTCTGGCTGTGAGTTGAATTTGTACGAGAGGGTTTCCGGGGTCTGGGCTCTGCTCGATTTTCAAGGTGGTGGGCTCAGGGACATCGGCCAGCAAATGCCGGAGGGATTGTCGCCAGAACTTTTGCTGCTCAGGCTGGGTTTCCGGATCTTTCATGGCCCATCTCCAGAGATCCCCAACTGTCAATGCCATGACGCGGCCATTGCCAAGGCGATGTTCCGAAAGGGCTGGAAGTGGAGCTTGGGTGTTGGGGGTTGCCTGGGCCAGTATGGCCAGAAGGGTCGCTCCAGGCTTGAGGCCGTTGGTTTGATTGTGAACCAGAAATGCAGGCATTTGGCTCTGCACTGCTTTTTCTTCAATCTCGGTACTGCGAAGTCGAAGCCATGGCGTAAGCCAGCCTTCCCTGGTCAGTTGCAAGCGGTTTTCCTGAGCTTCGGCTAGTTGTGCCTGATTGGAGGGTTGGGAAAGGTAGAGCGGAAGAAGGTTGCCGATCGGGGTCTTGGGGTAGCCGCCATCCTGAAACATTTCCAGGCCTCCGAGAAGCAGGAGGCCACCTCCTCGTTGGCTGACATACTTCTCCAACAGGGAATGTTGTTCACGGGTGAAGAAACTTGATTCGATGTCGTCCAGAATCACCGCATGGTAAGGATAGAGTTCTTCGGCCGTGGTAGGAAAACCGTTGAGGAGTTCGTCTTTGTCTCGTGTGTTGAGACGGATCAGTACGGCTTCGTCATACTGCTCCTCTTCTTTTGCGTTTTCATCCTTGAAGCCCCGGAAGAGCGGGTTGCTGGATTCGCCGGTTCTGCCGCGAAATTCAAAACGTGCTTCCTTTTTGGCCACTCGGATCAATCCGACCAGATGCAGTTTGTCTTCTTGGTGCAGGGCTCTGCGGAGGAATTTGTACTCCCAATTGGGCCGACCGGAAAGATAGAGGACTCGGAAGGGTTGTGTGGGTTGTTGAATGGCCAGAACCGTGTTGTTGTTGGCGAAAGTGGCTTCCTTGATCGGTGTTTGATCCGGGGCAGGTTCTTCGGCAATGGTGAGTGTGTAGAAGGCCAGTCCGGTCGTTTTGGGATTGAATTGAAAGCGGATTTGCGGCGAAGGATTTTCCGGGTTCAGAACTTGGGTGGTTTTCTCCAGGGTTTCTCCTTCCGGGTCGAGAAGTTTTACCGTGATGGATCGGTTGTCAAAGTGCTGAGCTTTGACTTGGGCTTGTATGGTGATGGGAGCATCTTCAAATTGACTGTGGGTGATTTGAATGTCCTTGAGGGCAAGGTCAGGAGGTGTGGCCGCCTGGCTGGCAGGAATGGGAAAGATCGGGGGGAACTCTTCCAGATCTGCATCTAGGAGGGTTGTCGAAGCTTGACCATCCGTGAGCAAGATGACGGCAGCCAGAGGATTTTGTGAAAAACGGTTTTTGAGATTTCTGAGAGCGTCGGAAAGGGGAGTGGTCTGGGAGGTTTTCGGGAGGTCTTCTGTAAAAGAACTGATCGGAGTGAGCTGTTCCCCGAGAGTGAAGCGTTGGATCTGAAATTGTGTTTCGAGGGTGGGAATCCAGCCATTCAGAGAGTCGGCTGTCTGGAGTGCGGAGTGCAGGGTTTGCAGGCGGGTTTCTTCCTTGGTTCCAGCTGGGATATTGAGACTGTCGCTGTTATCCAGAACGATGGCGACTGTATTGGCTCGTGGCAACACGGTGCGTCTTTTCCAACGCGGTTCCAGAATGCAGACCAGGAGCAGCCCCAATGCCACAAGTTTGAGCATGGTACAAAGGAAGCGGGTGGCTATGGGAGCCGGTTTGCCTCGGTAGGCCCAGATCAGGAGTACCAACAACACTCCCCATGCCCCGAGAATCCAATTCTGAGCTTCTGGTTGCCAGGAAAGGCTGGCAAGGAGTGTTGGAAGGTGTGGCACGGAAAGTAGATTAGGAAATGGGGGCGATAGGTTGGGTTCAATGCCAAAGTCTTCGGCGTAAAACAAATGTCACCATACTGTCATGAAGGATTTGCAGGTTTGTGGGACAATTTGCCTGAATTTAACTTTTCCTTACGATGAAACAATACCGTACAATGTGGATTTCCGATGTTCATCTGGGCACGAAAGGATGCCAGGCTGAAGCATTGCTGGATTTTATCAAAACCTATGAATGTGAGAAGCTCTACCTTGTCGGTGACATCATCGACATCTGGGCATTGAAGAGGGGCATTCACTGGCCGCAAAGCCACAATGATGTAGTGCAGAAATTGTTGAGAAAGGCTCGGAAGGGGACAGAAGTCATATACATCCCTGGCAATCATGATGAATTTCTCATGGAGTACTTCGGGGATTTTGGAAACATCACTCTTCTGGAAAACGATATCCACACGACTTCTGACGGTCGCCGCATTCTCGTAATGCACGGACACGAAATGGACTCCATCATTCGCAATGCCGGTTGGCTGGCCCATGTTGGTGATGTGGGTTATAAAATGCTGATGGGGCTCAATGGATGGGTCAACTGGTGTCGTCGTAAGTTGGGCAAAGATTACTGGTCTCTGAGTGCCTACATCAAAAACGAAGTAAAGAACGTGGTGAATTTTATCAGTGACTTTGAAGAGTCCATTCTTCGTCACGCCAAAGACTCCGAAGTGCATGGCGTGCTCTGTGGCCACATTCACCACCCAACCATCCGGCCCATGGGTGAAATTACCTATTACAACACCGGTGACTGGGTAGAGAGTTGCAGTGCAATCGTAGAGGACTACTGCGGTAAAATCGAACTTCTCTACCATCATCCTCATGGTGCGGTTGGTTCGGAGATTCGGGTTGGAGATGCAGTTGCCGAGTCCCAGATACCCTGTGTGACCTGGAAAAGATAGTTCTGATCAGTCCTGTGCAACCAATTTCCTTCTTCTCTCAATCCACTCTTTGCGGTTCGTAGCGGAGACGCTGGTCGGGTGTGAGAGGCGGCAGGTTTTCCAGGAGACGTTCGTTTTTCTGGCGGCTGATGAGTTTTCGAGCCGCTTTTTGCAGGGCTTGCCAGCGGTCCCAATCATATTCAGGGGCATAGGCGGTTTGCCTCAGGATGCTGCGCCATTCGATGTAGGTACGTTCAATGTCACCTGGACGTAGGTCATCATCAATAAAGTCACGGGTCTTGTCAGGACTGCCCTCCAGGGCTAGTAATACTTCCGCAGCACCTTCACCATAGTGGGGAGGAAATCCTCTTCGCAGGTAGCCCGAGTAGGTGGCCCGGTGAAAGGTTTCCCTGCACACCAGACCGAGCCGTGCACTGCTGCTGACATAACGCTCAAATCTGTGGCCAGCTCTCAGATTGGCCAAATGCCACACCAGGTCGTCGATCAAGTATGCCTCATCTTCCAATGCGGCGGCAATCGCCAAACCCTCTCCATGTTGATAGTAACTAAAAATGGTTCCTCGACGTGTGGGCTGAGCTTTTGTATCAATCAAACCCAGTGAATACCAAATCCTGGCCGGAGTTTCGAATGACTCACTGGCCTGTTTAATTTTGGTAGGTAGAAACTCTTTGTAGGCATCGGGGATTTCGGCAGACCTGCGTCGAGTTGGGGGGTTGAGCATGGCGAACCCTTGACTGTCAACCCATGCCATGACAGGGGCCTGGGAGTAATCAAGGCGTGCGGTAAGAATGCCGTTTTTTTCTACCAGTTCGCTCAGTTGTCCTCCTTGGGTCAATTTGGGCAACATAGGGATGATCCTGCGTTGAAACTGTTGACGAGTGAGTTGTTTGGGAGGGGGCTTGCTCTTTATGGAATGCTCTTTGAAGTAGAGATTCATTCGCTTCACGAAGGACTTGAGCAATTCCACCTCACTTTCATTTTCACTGCCGCTCATTTTGGCGATAGGAACTTCCCGACCGTAAGTCTTTTTTTCCTTCTTCGGCAGTTTGCAGAGATTGCCACATTTGATGGCAGAGAGACTGGTGGGGAGTTGAAGGGCGGGGATCCAATCTTTGTTTTCGAGGATGTGAGCCTGATGTAATGCGACACGCGTCTTCGGCTTTCTGCGTTCCCAGGTGTTGTGTGAGTTGAGAATTTCAATGACTTCCTGACCTGATGCCTTGGTTTGGGCAGGGGCTTGGGTGGCTGGCTTTAACTTGGGTGGATTGGCAATAAAATCGCGAAGGCCAAGCGGGATGCGTTGTTCACTGAACAGGTGATTGGTCAGATATGCGGTGGCCTCGACAGGAGATTGTCCCATGCTGACGGCAGCTTCCATCAACGCAATCAGGGATGGCCAATCCACTTGATTCCCACGCCGAAGTTTCATGGATCGAGCTTCCTGAAGACGTGGCTTGCCAGGGGCGACCAGAATAAACCCTTTTTGGTCGAGCCCCCTTCTTCCGGCCCGACCAAACATTTGTAGGAGTTCATCCGGGCGAAGTTGCCGGTGTTCATCATGGGCCCGGTACTCCCGGTCCATCAGGAAGACGGATCGCATGGAAAAGTTGATCCCGGCACCGAGTCCTGTGGTCGCAACAATGACCTGGATTTGTCCGGCTTTGGCCAAAGGTTCGATGATGCCGGCACGTTGGGCATAGCTCAGTCCACTGTGATGATAACATACCCGGCTTCGCAACAGCCTTCGTAATTCATTACCGGCCAACTGCTTCTGCGCTTCCGAAAGATGGAGCGGAAATTCCGGCTCCAAATCTTCAGCCAATTGATACGCCAATTGCTCTGCCGCAAGTCTTTTGGGGGCAAAAATCAGGATGGGCCCCAAGTCGGCATCCAGAGCTTTGTAGATTTGTTTGGACCAGAAGTTGCGAATCCTTTTGGGCGGCCGGGTTCGCAGACCATCAAAAAAAACTTCTTCCAGCGGCACCGGACGATCCTTTTTTCGGATCAAGGCCACATCCCGACCATTGCGTTGGAGCCATTGTTGAATTTCATCCGGGTTGCCTGTGCTTCCACTAAGGAGAAGGAGTTGGGTCTCCAAAGGTGCCAGTGCTAGAATCAGTTCATAAGTGGAACCGCGAACCGGGTCTCCCAGCATCTGGTATTCATCAATGATGAGCAGGCGAGGACCTTTTCCGTGAAGAATGCTTCGGCGTTGTGTCTCCAGGGTCGCGACGACGATGGGAGCATTGGGCTTGTCAGAAAGGTCACCTGTGGTGATTCCCACATGCCAACCCATGGCCCTCCACTCGTAAAGCTTGTCATTGGCCAACGCCCGGGTAGGCACGGTGTAGATGAGTTGGCCGTTCAGACGCTCCTTGGCCATCATTTCAAAAATGAAAGTTTTGCCAGCTCCGGTTGGGGCATCCACCACCACATCTTGGCCCGCTTTCAATGCACGTACTGCATCTTGCTGCCAGATGTCCGGGAGTTGCAGTGTGTTTTCCAATTCCATGCTCAACCGTTCCTCTTATTGGCAGATTGGGGATCGTTTCCCAATTTGCAAGTTTCTGGCCTCCCGGTGGCGTAAGCTTCCAGCTTGCGAAATCTTATTACGCAGATCGCTGGCCTTTCTTTTCCCCAAAAAAAGAAAGCCCGTCAGGCGGTGAGGCTCTGACGGGCTAGTTGGGTGGGTGGGATGGGAATTCTAAAAAGTTTTTTTAGGAGGCGGTCTCCACTGTAACCATTTTCCGGTTACGATTATTGAAGAACTTTACCTTACCTTCGGTGAGGGCGTAAAGCGTAAAATCTCTACCAAGACCAACATTTTCACCGGGGTGGACTTTGGTGCCACGCTGACGAAGAATGATGTTGCCGGGTATAACATGTTCACTGCCGAACTTTTTGACACCCAGCCGTTTGCTATTGCTGTCGCGTCCGTTCTTGGAGGTACCTTGTCCTTTTTTGTGTGCCATGACTAAATTTCTCGGGGTTAGGGTCAGCTGTTAATGGATTCAATTTGGATAACGGAAATCTGCTGACGATGTCCTTTTCTACGGCTGTAGCCCTTGCGGCGCTTCTTTTTAAATACGATAACTTTTTTGTCCTTTTTATTTTCAAGAACCTTGGCAACGACTTTTGCGCCTTCCACATTTGGGGTCCCAAACTTGGCGTCATCACCGTCCTGAATCATCAGGACGTTATCGATATCGACGGTAGCACCAGCTTCAACTTCAGGGAATTGGTCGACGGTTAAAATGTCGCCTTCCTGTACGGTGAATTGGGCTCCTTGTGTCTGGATGGTTGCTTTCATGAAGGGGCTGGAAGAAATTGGATTTTTGAATCTGTGCAAGATTTTTTTGAAATTTTTTTAGTGTACGTTTGTCCGAAGAATTTACATGTAGAGAAAAAAGATGAGTTTGCACGAAGCTGTCAGGACTTATTTTTCCGATCCAAGAGTCATCGCCTATTACGGAGCTGCCGTGAAGGGGACAGGTTTGTGGTACTCGGAGGAAATTGTCTTCCAGGATGTGTTTACGGATACGGATGCCGGGTTGTTGGAACTAGGATGCGGAACGGGGCGAATTGCCATTGGGATGCATGGACTGGGGTATCGGGATTTGGTCGCAACAGATCTCTGCTCGAAAATGGTAAAGGAGTTTCGCAGGATCACTGGTTTGTTGGATATTCAGATTCCTTCGCAAGTCGCAGATGCCACACAGATTCCTTTCGAGGATGAATCTTTTGATGGTGTAATCTACGGTTTCAATGGATTGATGCAGATTCCAAGTGCCTCCAATCGGCAGACTGCGGTGAAGGAGGTTTTTCGTGTATTACGCCCCGGAGGAAAGTTTGTTTTTACTACTCATGACCGGGAGCACTGGAAGTTGAAGGACTTCTTTAAAAAAGAGGAGTTGAAGTGGCGAAAAGGGAAGCAGCAACCCGATCTACTGGAATTTGGAGACATGTACATGGAGACCGAACTGGGGAAATTGTTCATCCATGCTCCCTCAGTTAAAGAAGTCCTGAGCCTGCTCTCAAATGCAGGTTTCAAAGTGGAGTACCATCGCATGCGTTCCAAAATCGCCAATGAACCCTCGAATGTCCGCGACTTTGCCGATGAGTGCCGATTCTGGGTAGTGCGAAAGCCAGAGGAGTAGTGGAGAGCGTTTGGCTTCTTGGCGTTTGGCTTTATGTTGGAGTCACTCTTCCCCTGGAAGATATGCCTGCAAGGTAGTCTTGTTTACTTCAGAAAATTCTCGTCCAGCACCATGGTGGCGACTCGGGTGGCGGGGCCGGTCATGTGGACTTGGAAGTCGTCTTGGATGCTGATTTCGATTTCGCCGCCGGGCATTTTGACGAGGATGTCTCGGTCGCAATGGCCGAGTTTGTGGGCTACGGCGGCGGCGGCACTGCTGCTGCTGCCGGAGGCGAGGGTGTAGCCGGCTCCGCGTTCCCAGATCTCGATCTGGATGGTGTTGCGGTCGAGAACTTTGAGGAGTTGCATGTTGATGCGTTGGGGGAAATTGGGGTGGTTTTCGATGTGGGGGCCGATGCGGCAGGCGAGGTCTTTGGAGATTTCGTCGAGGGGAATGACGCAGTGGGGGTTGCCGATAGTGGCGGCGTTGTAGGTGAAGGTTTCGCCGTCCGCTTCGATGGTTTCGCCCAGGACTTCACGGGGTTCGCCGATGACTGGGATTTGGCCGCTTTGAAAACGAACTTGCCCCATTTCGACACTGATTTTGCGAGGCCCATCGAGGATTTGGGATTGTACGAGTCCGCCGAGGGTTTCGATGGAGAAGGGGGCGTCCTGGACTTGTCCGGTGTCCCAGAGATAGAGGGAGAAGATGCGGAGGCCGTTTCCACTTTTTTCGGCTTCGCTTCCGTCCGGGTTGTAGATTTTGAGACCAAATTGAGCTTTGTCGGAGGGCAAGGGGCCGAGCAGGATGCCGTCGGAACCGAGTCCAAAGTTGCGGTGGCAAATGAGGCGAATTTCTTCTTCGGAAAGGTCGCCTTTGAGTTGTTCGGGAGGCAGGACGAGGTAGTCGTTGCCTAATGCGTGGTATTTCTGGAATTCCATGGTAGGATTATTGAGATTGTTGAGAAAGGTTATCCGCAGATTGCGCAGATGGACACAGATGATTCTTCAGCATGGAGAGGTTGTTGATGCGATCCGTGTGCATCCATGGTTTTTTATTAAATCAGGCTTTGAAGCGGTTTTGGAATTTGTGGATTTGTTCGACTTCCTGGATGAGGCTGCGGAGGGTGCTGGGGCGGATGGCTTGGCGGGGGTCATCGCCGATGCCTTTTTGCGGATGGATGTGGGTTTCAATGCAAAGTCCATCGGCTCCATAGGCCATGGCGGCCAAGGCGCAGGCGGGGACGTATTCAATGTGACCGACGGAGTGGGAAGGGTCCACGATGACGGGGGCCCAGCTTTTTTCTTTGAGCAATGGAGTGATGGATTCGTCGGGATGATTGCGGTAGGTATCGAGGGTGGGGAGTGTGCCTCGGGGGCAGAGTAGGATGTTGGGGTTTCCGTTGGCGGCGAGGTACTCGGCACAGGCCAGAAATTCGTTTACTGGAGCCATGTGGCGTCCACGTTTGAGGAGAATGAGGGTGCTGGTGTGGGCGGTTTTGGCTCCGATCTCTTTGAGCAAGGTGTAGTTGAGGGCGTTGCGGGTGCCGATTTGAATCATGTCGGCCTTGGCTTTGAGGGCGAGGTCGAGTTGGTGGCTGTCCATCACTTCGAGATTGATGGGGAGTCCGGTCCGGGCCCGGGCTTCGACGAGGATGTTGAGGGCGCCATCATCTCCCTGGTAGGAGTAGGGCATGGTACGGGGTTTCCAGACTCCCCCACGCAGGACGTGGGCTCCGGCTTCTTTGACTGCGGCGGCGGTTTCGTAGAATAGGCCGGGTTCTTTGGGGTCGATGGTGCAGTGACCCGCGATGATCAGGGGGGATTTTCCCAGTTGGACCCCGCCGATTTGGATCACGTTTCTGGAGAGGGCTCCCCGGCGGTCCATTAATTTGAAGGGGGCGTCAACGGTGTCGATGCGATCAATATAGAGGAGACCTTCCAGGCGGTTCAGGAGTAGCTCCCTGCGTTCATCGCCCAGGATGGCATAGATGTTGCGGTTGGCTCCGACAACGACGCCGATTTCGCAATCGAATTCGGCAGCGATTTTGCGGACTTCCGCCAGCTGTTCAGGAGTGAGTTTGGGGGCCTTTGGTATGATCATGGTTTCTCTTTCAGGAAATTCAAAAATCAAATTCCCAGGTTCTTCAATCGTTATTCGTGTTTCATGGTCAGGATTTCTTGCTCTCCATACTTTTTCAACGTCTTTAGGTGGGTATCTGGGTTACATGAATTTAAAAAGTCCAACCCTGCCAGACCCCGAACAACTTCGGCCTGTATTGCATGAAGAAATTGATCGTCTCCCGGTTGGGGACTTGGAAGTTCTGTATCGGGTGGCATTGCAGTTGGAGTTGGACAATCTCGCCGAAGAGTTGGATGAAGAATTTCATGCCATTCGAAAAGAGGGAAAGCTGGAAAATATTGCAGAGTTAATTCAAGCCGCCAGAACTGCCATTCATCCTCAGGATTTTATCGATCAGTTGCAGAATTCATGAATCTTGGGTCTTCGGGAGCCAGGGGAACGGACAAAGTGGATCGGAGTTGACTGGCCAACTGTGTGAGGGCTTGGGCATACTCCGGGGTGTTGGCGACATTCTTTCGTTCACCGGGATCTTTGTCGTGGTCGTACAGTTCTTGGGCAATGGTCTCCTTCGTCTTGCGGTCGATCCATTCCACGTAGCGATACTGCTGCGTACGTAGGGCATATCCCATCAGGTGTTGTTTGCGGAGTCGTCTTGTGAATTGGCTAATGGCGGCAGGCTTGACCGTCGCGGAAGGATCTTCGAGCAAGGGTAGAAGACTTTGGCCTTCCAATTCTTCGGGAGCGGGGAGGTTTGTGAGGTCGCATAGAGTTGGATACAGGTCAATGAGTTCAACCAGTGCAGAGGTGGACTTGCCATTGGACTTGGCACCCGGTGAACGGATGATGAGGGGAACCCTGGTATCGATTTCGTAGTTGGTTTGTTTGCACCAGCTGTTGTGTTCGCCCAGTTTGAAGCCGTGGTCACTCCAGAGTACGATGATGGTGTTGTCTTGCAGGCCGAGTTGGTTCAGTTCATCCAGAATTCTCCCAACCTGGGCATCCACAAAGCTCACCGATGCATAGTAGCCATGTTTCAATTCTCGTTGCTGTGCCTCAGTCAAAGAACCTTGGTAGGGGCGTGAGGTCCCGAGGTAATCATAGTAGTCCCGAAGTTCGTACATGGTGTTCATGGCAAACGGTGGAGTTGGGGAGGGGAGTGAGGTTTCCTTGGCTAACGGGATTTGCTCACGCTGGTAGAGGTCCCAATACTTTCGGGGAACCACAAATGGCAAATGCGGCCGAATGAAACCGGCGGCGAGAAAGAAGGGTTGCTCCTTGGCTGCCAATTCCCGCAGAGCCACAATGGCTTGTTCGGCAATAGCACCGTCGATGTGTTCCTTATCCGGGATGTCCACAATCTCAACGGCCTGTGGACGTATCCGGTTGATCAAACGCTCCGGTTTTCCCTCCCTTTTCAACTTATCCCGAAAGGTTCGAAATCGTTTCTTGGCATCTTCCGACCAGAGCTTCGCACCTTTGGGCCAACGGTGTGGTTCGCTCCAGGAAACGTTGTCTGGCCAGGGATTGTGAAAGATTTTCCCAAAAGACCGGGCTTCGTATCCATGGGCTTTGAAATGCTGGGGCAACGTCACTGCCTCCGGCACGGTATTTCGAAACCGTACATCCAATGTCCAGACCTTCGCCGAGTCTGGCCGTAATCCTGTCAGCATACTTACCCGTGATGGATTACACACTGCCAACTGACAATACGCCCGATCAAACCGTACCCCCGATGCCGCCAACTTGTCCATGTTCGGGGTGTGGATCTCCTGAACTCCATAGCATCCCAGCTCCGGCCGAAGGTCATCAATGGACAGGAAGAGGACGTTGGGGCGGGATTGGGCTTTCGCTTCGAAAACAAATGCTCCAAGGAGAAGGGTGAGTGAAAATGACCAATGGATGTGCATATTTTAAGAGCTTGGAGAAGAATCACTTATGAGGCCAAGTTGTTTCTTTTTACCAGACACAAGTCTTCGAATGATGGAAAGGGGTTGTCTGCACTTTTTGTGCTCTTCGGCCTAATTTGCTTGAAAGAGCCCAAAATAAAGAGGGATTTGTTTTGCTTCTCCTGCCAATCAAGAGCAATATCCACCTGTACCGACAAAACTGGAGCGTCATAGCAAGACATTCGTTTAAGCCCTTTCTCTTTCCCTCCATTGGTTATCTACCTGCCGGAATAAGGAAACATCTAAGGAAAGAGCAAATTGTGAGTATTGAAATCATTACAACGCCCAATGAGGGATTAAAAGAAACTGGGTTTGGCGGGGTAAACGCCTGCAATAGCATTAAGCGAGTGATCCAAGAACTTGGGTATACTGTAAACCTGAATATTTGCGAAACAAAGTCGGATTTAGACCGAGTTGTGCAGAGACAGCCTGATTTGGTCATACTGGGAGTGAAATATCTTCAAGACAAAGCCCAGAAGCAATTGTGGCTAGCGGATTATTTTGAGAAGAGAGGAATTCCTTTTACAGGATCCACACCGAAAGCCCTAAATTTTGATAGCAACAAAATCAGTGCAAAAATTTTTCTCAGAAATCAAGGTGTTCAAACCGCTGAATTTTTCACTGCCATTCCAGATCAGTACGCTCATGAAAATGAACTTCCCCTCCCCATGCCCTTGTTTCTTAAACCCTTAAGTGCAGCCAATGGTAATGGAGTTGATGAAGATTCCTTTGTGAATGATTTCGATGGGTTTACACGGAAGGTGGCATCGCTATTTTCAAAGTTTAATCATTCAATCATGGCTGAAGCCTTTCTGGGCGGAAGGGAGTTCACGGTCTCTGTCATTGAGAATGGAAGTGGAGAGCTTCTCACCGCACCGATTGAAATCGTTCCTCCCATCTTGCCCAATGGGCTCCGGATACTTGGAGAAGAAGTAAAAAAGGCAGATTCTGAGACCCTGAAAAGAGTCAATGACATGGAGCTGAAGGCTTCATTGAGTAATCTTGCGATAGATGTATTTGCCAAACTGGAGGCGAGAGATTTTGGTAGAGTGGATATCAAGTCTACTGCTGATGGGCATTTGCATTTTCTGGAAATCAATCTCGTTCCTGGGTTAACAGAAGGAACAAGCTATTTCCCAAGAGCTTTTGAAATTGAGCACGAATATAAGTATCCTCATGTCGTCAAAATGGTACTGGAAAACGCATTGAGCCGATGCAATATACCTCCCAATAAGTCGGTCTATCACATGAATATTATTTAAACTCCCTTACTCAGATCTTGTTTCGCCTGAAGGCCGATATCCAAAAACAGTGCATCGCAGGAC
>CAYSOI010000064.1:0-13937 GCA_964432425.1 uncultured Opitutales bacterium
TGCCTGAGTGGGGATTGTTTCTGGTATTGTTGATCTTAACTCGTGAATTTATGGTCACTGGCTTGAGGTTGGTCGCCGCAGGCAAGGGGTTTGTGATGGCAGCGGAAAATCTGGGAAAATGGAAGACTGCATTGCAGATGGTTTCGATTGGACTTTATTTGTTTCGTGATGCCATAACGGTAGAGGCGGGTGCAGAGGTTATCCTTGGGCATGCAGGGGATGTAACATTTGCCATAGCCGGTCTGCTGACTGTGGTCTCCGGGATTTCATACTTCTGGAAAAACCGGGAACTTTTCCGGGAGTAGAGGCAACGATTGGCCATTGATTAAAGGCTGGCAAGGTGCTGAAGGGCTAGTTTGTAACCATTAAAACCCAGCCCGACGATAGAACCGATGCACACCGGGGCCAACATGCTGGTATGGCGAAAGGCTTCCCGTTTGTGGATGTTGGAGATGTGGACTTCAATGGTGGGTACATCGGAGCCGGAGATCGCATCCCGCAGAGCTATACTTTGGTGTGTATAACCAGCTGGATTAAAGATGATTCCATGGCAGCCTTCATCAGCCAGTTCATGGATTTTGTCGATGAGTTCTCCTTCGTGGTTACTTTGGGAAAACTGGATCTGGCAATTTAGGTTTTGGGCTTCCTGGTTCAACTCATCCTCCAGGTCCTGAAGGGTTTTTGAACCATATATATCGGGCTCTCGTTTACCCAAACGATTCAAGTTTGGCCCATTGAGTATGCCGATAGTTTTCATGAATGGTTAAAGGTTGCACCCAGTATCCAGAAATACGCAGGGCACATCAAATTTCTGGGAAAGTTCTTCCGCCAGAGCCGCGACCCCAAAAATTTCAGTGGCATAATGGCCACAGAGATAAAGATTGAGGCCTTCTTCCTGTGCCTGGTTGAAATGGTTTTGGCGAAGTTCTCCGGTAATCAGTGTATCGATTCCCTTCTCTCTTAATTTGCCGACTGCACTGCTGCCGCTTCCTGTTAAGATACCAATGGATTCTGGCTCATCCGAACCAAACTCCAGTGCGGTAATTTTCCCATCAAAGGTTTCCATCAGGCGTTCATGAAGTTCATCCCGTGGGATTCCTTCGGCAACCAACCCGATATCTACCCCTTCATAAGGCAGAAATGTGTCTTCTTTCTCCAGTTCCAGATAGCGGGCCAGCAATGCGTTGTTGCCAATGTGGGGGTGGCAATCCAAGGGGAGGTGACTGCTGTACAGGGCGATCTGGTGCTCCATAAGGGCGTGGACTTTCTGGTAGTTGATACCAGTAAGTGGGTGGATCCGGTTCCAGAAGAGTCCATGGTGAGTGAGAAGAAGGTTTACGTCTTCTTCTACTGCCAGTTCAAATGGATAAAGGCCCGCATCGACGGATGCTCCGATCTTCCGAATTTCTTCGTCATTTTCCACTTGGAGGCCATTGAAGGCTCCAGGGAAATCAGGAATGTCAGCATTCCGGGTGCGGTAATCACAATAGTCCGCAATTTCGTATAAATTTGCCATAATTAAACCAGGAATCTCTTGGTTGAAGGGATTTGGATTTTTGAACTTGTTAAAGATGATCCGGCTTCAGAAATTCCTTTTTTATAATAGATCAGGAATTTTGTTTTGGAGCATCTCCTTCGAAGAATCCATGAAGTTGTCGGATTCGAGTCGGGTGGCGCATCTTTCGAAGCGCTTTGGCTTCGATTTGACGGATACGTTCCCGAGTGACGTCGAAGAGTTGCCCGACTTCTTCCAGAGTGCGGCTGTAGCCGTCTTGCAGGCCGAATCGCAGGGATAGCACGCTACGTTCCCGCTCAGTCAAGCTGCCAAGAACATCGGTGATTTTCTCTCGCAATAGAGCATAAGCGGTCATGTCGTAAGGGTTTTCTGCTCCCTTGTCTTCAATGAAGTCGCCAAAATTGGTGTCATCGCTATCACCGACCGGGCTTTGAAGACTGATGGGTTGCTGGGCCATCTTCATGATTTGCTGAACTCGGTCCAGCGGCATATTCATTTCTTCTGCCACTTCTTCGGCCGTTGGTTCATGCCCGAGTTCCTGAACGAGTTGTTTTTGAACCTGAATGACTTTATTCAGGGTCTCAATCATATGAACGGGAATCCGGATGGTCCGGGCCTGATCCGCAATGGATCGAGTAATGGCCTGGCGAATCCACCAGGTTGCATAGGTTGAGAATTTATAGCCGCGGCGATATTCGAACTTTTCTACCGCTTTCATCAGGCCCATGTTACCTTCCTGAATGAGGTCCAGGAAGGAGAGTCCACGGTTGGTGTACTTTTTGGCAATACTGATCACGAGGCGGAGATTGGCCTCAATCATGTCCGTTTTTGCCTTGTGAGCTTCTCTCATGTAGCGGCGGATTTCCTTCATCTGCAGAAGGAAGTTTTCCGGGTCCATCATGAGTTGATCTTTTGCCATTTTGAGCTGACGGTGAGACTTCATCACGGCAGATCTGGAGGGCTTGACCCCAGTTCGGGCGACTTGCTCACCCTTGGTGATGGCTAGACTGCGTTCACATTCTTTGAGAAGTGGCCCCAGTTCTTCCAGACGCTCATCAAAAATCTTTACCTTGAAGCAGAGTTTTTTGAAAACAGGTTTCAGTTCGTCCTGGTATTTTTTGAAGCGACCTTCCGCTCTCTTCAGTTGAGTGGGATCTTCTTTGTATTTTTTATGATCTTCCCAGGATTTGTTCACCTTGGATATCGTTTTCTCCATATCCTCAAGAAGTTTGGGAAGTTGCTTGAAGTAGCTTTCCCGTGAGTCAATTCGCTTGTCCAGTACCAGTCGGTCGAAGCGTTCGTCACGATCATAGAGCTTCGATGCGAGGTTGAAATGGTAATCATTGACAACGGCAAGGGAGTTGATTATCGCCATTGCCCGTTGCTCGGCAGTTTCAATGCGTTTGGAGATCGCGACTTCTTCTTCCCGTGTCAGAAGAGGTACTTGCCCCATTTGTTTGAGGTACATGCGGACCGGGTCATCCACAATGTCAGCCTGAGAGGCTTGCAGCTCCTTCTCTTCCGTTTTCTCAATCTTGGCCTGATGGCTTTTGAGCTCCTCTTCGTCAATGATCTCGATCTCGAGATTCTCGAGGATGGAGATCACATTCTCGATGTCTTCAGGGCGGTCGAAATGAGCGGGCAGGGACTTGCTGATGTCACTGTTGGTCAGGAAAGTCTGCTGTTTGGCCAATGTGATGAGGCCATGAATGCGTTCCGTCAGTTCGTTTTGACGTTCCTCGGGAGTGAGGTTTTCAACCTTCTTGGGGCGACCGCGTTTCTTCTTTCTAGGTTCACCGTTTTTCAGAACAGCAATCTTGGATGCCGTTTGTTTTAGATCTTCTTCGTTCTGTTTGGCCTGATCTATTTCAGCTTTTTTCTTTAATGCAGCGGCAGCGGCTTTGCTCGTTTTGGTCGCTTTTTTGGTGGCTTTTTTCGCAGTTTTCTTTTTGGCGGCAGCGGCTTTTGCTTTTTTCGCCGTTTGAGCTTTTTCGGCCTCAGTTTTTCTGGGGCGTCCTCGTTTTCTTGCGGGTTGGTTCGGATCTTTAGTACTCGGCATGTAGAGTGGGAAATTGTTCAGTTGGCTAGAGTAGCCTGCGTGGGGGTGAGATTTTTCAGGTTTTTGAGGAGTTTTCTGATTTCGTTTCTTTGGCTTTGCAGTTCTTTGAGTTGTTCCCAGTTTTCCGGAGGGGCCAGTGCTTCAGTGATATTTTGTTCAATTCGGGCTTTTTGCTTCAGCAGATATTGCTTCTGAAATGCGTACAGGCAGTCGTCGATCTCGGTCTGGGGGTCTTCAAATCTTTCCAGGGCAGTTTTGGTGTTTTTAATTTGGTAAAATAATTTTCTTTCTTGTTCGTCTTCGAGTAGGGCTTCGGGAATTTCTTCGTCTGGAGTCCAGACGCCTTCTCGGATTTCCATCAGGATTTTTAATAAAAGTGCGGCATGAGGAGTTTGGCGATCGACCCATTCGGGCTCTAGCTTATTTGCAATATCTTCACTTAGGTTTGGGTGCAAAAGGATCAAGGAGAGAATATCTAAATTTGCATTTGTCAATATTTGTGATTTTGGGGTATCGGATTGGCTTTCGTGTTTGGCTGGATTTTTTTGCTGTCTGAGGAAGGATTTATAATCGGCACGGGTTGCGGCTTCATCAACTCTCAGGTATCTTGATATTTGCTGTAGATAGCCATCTTGGGCCGTTAGGGAGGCGGAATCTTTGATCATGGAGTAGAGTTCCTGAAGTGCCTGTGTTTTTTCTTCAGGAGTTTGGAATCCCTCGGGCGGTTGGAGGAATCGACAGGCAAATTGGATGGCCGGAAGTTTGGTTTGAAGGTGTTCTTCAAATCCCTGTTGGCCATGCTGGAGTAAGAATTGATCGGGGTCGATTCCTTCGGGGAGGGGGAGGAAATATAGGCTGAGGCCGGTTCGAAAGCATAATGGGATGCTGCGGAATGCTGCTTTTTGTCCTGCGGCATCTCCGTCCAGGAAGCAATGGATGGCTTTTGGGGAGTAGCGTTTTAGCAGGAGCAGTTGTTCCTCGGTCAATGCGGTGCCTTGGGGGGCCACGGCATGATGGAGACCTTGTTCCCGGCATCGTAAGGCATCGAGTTGCCCTTCCACCAGGAGGAAGGATTCGTCGTGATTGCGCATGTGTTGTCGGGCATGATCGAGGCCGAAGAGAAGTTTGCTTTTATGGAAGAGGGGAGTTTCCGGGGAGTTGACGTATTTGGCCTCTCTTGCGGTGTCGGTTTCAGGCGTTTTCTGGGTTTGGCGGGCAGTAAATGCGACGGGGCGGCCTTGAATGTCCCGAATGGGAATCATCAGGCGGCCTTGAAACCGGCTCACCCATTGGCCGTTTCTTTCGAAATAAAACAGGCCGGAGTTTTGTAAGGCTTCTTTGGAAAAGTTTTGTTTTTTTAAATATTCACCCAGTTCGGTTTCCGGAGATGCCGGGGCAAAACCGATCTTGCATTCCTCAGCCAGTTCAATGGAAAACTGCCGTTGTTCAGTCCAGTATTGGCGGATAAAGTTGCCATCTGCGGTCTCGGACAGGAAGTGCTGATGAAACCAATATGCGGCGTGTTCATGCAAGGAGAGAAGTTGCTTTTTCAGGGAGATGGCTTCTCCGGCTTCCACGCTGGAAGTTTCATATTCAATTTTAATGGAGTAGCGATTGGCGAGAAATTCGAGAGCCTCAGGGTAAGTGAGGTTCTCCATCTGCATGACAAACTGGATGATGTTACCGCCTTGGCCACTGCTGAAGCAATAGAAGGAATTTTTGGCCGGATTGACGTAAAAGGATGGGGATTTTTCGGAATTGAAGGGACTGAGCCCCTTGAATTCATGGCCAGCCTTTTTTAAATCTACGTGAGTTCCAACAATGTCGACAATGTCGGCCCGGGATAGAATGTCGTCGATACTGCTCTGTTTAATAAATGGCATGATTTGACAGTAGGGTCATTTCTCCAGCTGTGCCAAAGCTTCGGTCGCGGATGGAGCATGAGGGTGGTCCGGATGTTTTTCCAGGAATTCGTTGAAGAGGATAATGGCGGCCCTTGTATCGGAGTCCGTATTGGCGTAACTGACGGCTAGTTCGTAAATTACGAATGGATCATCGGGGAACATTTTTCGGGCACGTTTGAGTTCGGTGTGCAGGGTTTCGGGATCTTGTTGTTCACGTACGACTTTGAGGAAATGTACTACGTACTCTGGGTTTTTGGGGTCACGACGTGCGGCTTCCAGAGCCATCATTTCAGCTTTTTTCAAAGCATTGTCTCTGAAAAAGGAGCGGGAAAGGTGATACCAGGTTTCAGGATTGTCCGGATCTTGCCGAACGGCTTTCCAATAGTGGGTGCTAGCAGTGGCGTAATCTTTCTCCTCAAAAGCTTTTTGAGCTAATTCGAACGGGTCTTCCGGAGGAGTGGCAGGCTCTGGGGGTGTGGTTTCTATGGGCTCTGGAGGTTCCGGTTCTGTTGTGGTGTTCGGTTGTTCAGGATCTGTGTTTTCTTCAATTGTAGCTGGTGTGGGTTCAGGTGGAGTCGGCGGTGCGTGTTCTGTCAGGACATTTTCCGCCTCGGAGGGTTCTGCTTCCTGAGGAGGGCTGGCTGGCTGTGTTGTGGGTGGGGTTTCTATGATCTCCACATTCTCGATTGCTGTAATGGCAAGCCCGGTGGAATTTTCAATGGAAGAGCCGGTTGCACTGTTAGCTCCAGATTTTCCAATCAGACCTGGTGTCAGTGGCAAGATAGGGGGTAGGGGCAGGTGGGGCAGGTCAGTCAGCGTATCCTCGGTTCTGGAGTTGGCAGCTGTTTCGGTTATTGGCAGTGGTGGTTTCGGTGGTATGTACGCTACCAGCTGTTCTTCCTTGGGGGTGTCTTCTGGTTGGAGCAGGCGAATTGTTTGCACTGCTTGTAAACCGCTGGCTGTACTTGCAGCCTTGGAAAGTTCTGTGATCAGGCTGTTTTGCTGAAGGTCTTTGAGGAGGGCTCTCAATTGCTCAGGGTTCGGGCGGTCATGGTCTTCGCCAAATAAGATTTGCTGGGCGACTTCGAGGTCCTTTTGCCGATTGGATTGGATGAGGATCTGGCCCAGGTCCAACCATGCCTCCTCATCTGGATAATCTTGGAGGTGTAGGCAGAGGTTTTCTAGTTGTGCAGATACATCTCCGGCTTCGGCGAAGAGTCTTGCGGCTCTCAACCAGGTTTGTTTCTCACCATTGTTGAGTCGGCCCGCTTGCTCCAGATGAACTGCCGCTATAAGATGGTTATTGCCTGGAAGCATCAAATAGGCATCTGCCAAAGTGATTAGGATGTCTGGATTTCCCTGATATTGGGAGTTCAATTCCTGAAGCTTTTTGACCGATGTGGCAGGTTGGCTGGATAGGTTTTCGCGAATGCTTGCCAATTTGTCGGGTAGGTTTTCTTTCTTTGTGCAGTTTGTGAAGAGGATCAGAATTGCTGTACACAACAAATTCTGCCATCCATTTCTCCTAAACGACATCTCATTCCTCATTTTGATGAACCAAACCTTTTCCAACCATATGAAGTCAAGGCTGAATCTCTCCAATGTGTTTCGACAAGGGATGATGGGCCTATTGTTCATATTACACTCTTCTATTGTACATTCACAGGAAGTGGCTGCCCAAGACCATGAAAGTGAACTTTGGCGCTGGGAGATGGCAGATTTTTCAGCAGAGGAATACCGCTTGGGAGTCCAATCCCTTTTTCAGCACTACGAGGAGCAGACCCAATTTCTGCTACGGCCAGGAGAATTCAAGCGGGTGGGTTTAAAAATTTATACAAACAGTGGGGCTGGTTTGGCGACTCCGAAGCCATTGGTCCATGCCGTGGTGGAACAGTTGCGAAAACGAGGGTTTAGTAGTCAGCAAATGTTTCTACTGGATCAGAATCAGCGGAACTTGCGTCGTGCTGGATTTATTCCAGCATTGAGCCAGAGGCGAACGGATTTTCATGGAATCCCGGTTCTGGCCCTGGATACGGATCCGCTGACCAACCCGGATTGGTTTTACGAAAGCCCATTGCCTTCTTTTCCCCTTGGAGGTGACCAGGGGGAAGATGACCGCAAAAGTTTTCTTCCTTATCCTTTGGTTGCGGAGGTGGATTTCTGGATCAACCTGCCGATGGTGGTGGATTGTCCCGGTGTGGAAGTGAGCGGAAGTCTGGCCAATGCCAGCATTTGGAATGTTCTCAATCACCAACGCTTCCTGGCAGACAAAAGCTCCACACCGGTAGCCACGACAGAAATCGCCGCCATTCCGGAACTTCGCCAAAAGTGCGCCCTTACCATCCTTTCCCTGGAAAAATACCAATATATCGGAGGTCCAAGCTTTCACTCTCTCTACACGGCTTCCGAACCTGCCCTTTGTCTTTCGACGAACATGGTGTTGCTGGATTACTACGTAACCGTGAAAATGAATAAACATCGCCGAAGCCACCGTTTCGAGGAAATTCCTCCAGATGCCTCCCTGTTCCAGTATGGCAAAACCTTGGGACTAGGGGAGTACGAACCGGATAAAACCCAGGTCGTCGTGTTGAATCCGAAAAGATAAGTTTATTTCGATTCGCTGTCTTCCTTTTTTCTAATGCCCAGGAGAAACTCTTTGTTACCTTTGGCCCCTTGGATGGGGGAGGGAATGAGCCCCTGGATTTCTGCAGAAGGTAAGCTCTTTCTTACAAAATCCTGAATATCTTCGAGGATTCGGTTATGAATAGCGGGGTCTTTAATGATACCCTGGCCCTTGTCCGCTTCCTGTTTGGTGGATTCAAACTGAGGTTTAACAAGTGTGATCAAGTGTCCACCAGTTTCTAACAATTCCCATGCTGCGGGTAGCACCTTTTTGATAGAAATAAAGGATAGGTCCATCACTACAATCTGGTATGCATTGTGAGGTAGCGTATCTTTATTCAGATGCCGTGCATTGGTCTTCTCAAAATTGAAAACACGTGGATCCTCTCGGAGTTTCTGGTGCAGTTGCCCGTGCCCCACATCAATGCACGTAGCGGTTGCCGCACCTTCCTGAAGCAAATAGTCTGTGAAGCCTCCAGTGGAAGCTCCAAGGTCAAGGATATGTTTATCGGCAATAGAGATCGGGAATTTTTTTAAATAGCCTTCTATTTTTTCTGCACCACGGCTCACATATTTTGGCGGAGATTCCAGGGTTATCTCTATGTCACCTGGATAGCTTTTACCGGGTTTATCGAGGATCGTGGTGCCTGTACGTATTTTACCGGCAAGAATTAATGCCTGTGCGATCGACCTGGATTCGCACAGCCCCTGTTCCACGAGGAGTTGGTCGAGCCGTTTTTTCGCGGTTTTCATAAATACATACTAATCCATGCAGTTAGCCCCAGATATGGCGAGCCCGTTTGGGTTCTCGGGTTAAATTTTCGGATCAGGATCTCATATTCAGCGAACCTATGTGTGGTGTGGAGGGTTGCAAATCCCTCTGTTGATGCGGGTTTGAGTTCCGTTGTGGCGGAATGTGGCAGGAAGTGGGGGTCTATGGATCATAGTGTTGACACTGTGGCACGGAATTACATGCTGTGGGCAAGGTTTAACCCTCCTTTATATGACCAACCCCGACGAGAAACCCCCATTTGTAGACTCCTACACGCATTCAGTGGATGCGAAGGGCAGGGTTACGATTCCATCCGATTGGCGATTGCCAGATGAGGAAACGGGGAACTACATGGCTATGCCGATGGGGGCTGTTGATGGGCCGAAGCCTCCGCATCTCCTGGTGTTGCCACCATGGAAAGTGCGCAATCTGCTTCAAAAGCTTGAAAATGTGCCCATGGGGGACTCCAGAAAACGGGAGCAGATCAAAAAAGTCTTCCGGATCTCAGCATCCCTCGAGTGCGATAAGACCGGCCGCTTTGTTATTCCCCCAAAATTACGGAAATTCATAGGCATTACAAAAAAAGCCCATTTTTCCGGCGGTGGGGATGAGTTTGAAATTTGGAATCCGGACCTCTTGCCGGAAGAAGATAAAGAAGAGGAGCTTCAAAGCCTCAGTGTAGAAGACTTGGGGGTCTTTGATGCATAGGGAAGAGATTGAGTTATGTACAGTGGAGCACAGGAAGGAGGAATGATTACAAGGATGAACGGACATGCACCAGTTCTTCTTAATGAGGTCCTTGAGTTATTTCTGCAGGCCCAGTGCGAGGCATCTCTGCCACGTCTGTACATAGATGCAACTTTTGGCGGTGGTGGGCACACCCGTGCAATTTTAGAGCGTATTCCAGAATCGAAAGTGATTGGAATCGACCAGGATCCGGCTGCGTTGAAGCGGGCCGAGGTCATCTCAACAGAATTTGAGGGAAGGTTTCGGATTGAGGCCCGGAACTTTTCCCAAATGGGCAATATTCAAGATACTGATCTGACTGGCGTCTTGATGGATCTAGGGGTTTCATCCTTTCAACTGGATGAAGCAGAGCGGGGTTTTTCCTTTCGCTCCGATGCCCCATTGGACATGAGGATGAATCCGCAACAAGGGCAAAATGCTGCGGATTTTTTAGAGACTGCATCTCTGAGAGAAATTGAGACAGCTCTCAGAGATTATGGCGAGGAGACTAGCTGGAGAAGAATAGCGAATGCCATCGTGGGAGCACGTGGCACAGGAATTCTTCAGCGTACGGCCTCCTTTGCCAAACTCGTGGAGGACAACACTCCACGTCCACAGCCCAGGCGTCGCAGGATTCATCCTGCGACCCGAACTTTCCAGGGAATCCGCATTGCGGTGAACCAAGAACTCCAAAGCTTGGAAGAAGCACTTCCCCAAGCCTTTGAAAAACTGGCACCTGGAGGTGTCCTTGCTGTGATCAGCTTCCATTCACTGGAAGATCGTATCGTAAAGAGGTACTTCCGAAAACTCGCAGGTCGGCCTGAGCACAGGCATGACTCCCGAAGCCAGCAACAACGACAGGTCTTGTGTGAACTTTTGACACGCAAGCCGATTCAACCCTCCGAATCCGAATCTGCCGAGAATCCCCGTGCACGTTCTGCCAAGCTCCGGGCGATTCGTAAGCTCCCTTTGAATTATTGATTATCAGTTATTCTCATGTCCTTCGCTAAACAAATTACGATTAATCCTATCACTATTACTTTGTCGCTGATGATTCTATTGGTGGCAGGTTTCGGTGGCTTGAGTGTCGTCTGGATGCGTACCAAAATTGCGCAAAGTGCCAAACGCATCACTCAAATCCAGAGTGACCATAAGCAAGTAAACATCAAGTTGCAGGATATTGATGCCAAAATTGCTGAAGCTCACACCCCAGAAGTGTTGAAGGCTGGCATTCCTTCCTCTGTTCGTCCTTCCACCCAGGAGCAAATCATCTGGGTCCCGGATACCTACACGATCCCGCAAGCCCTTCCACCTCAACCTGCATTAGCCTCTCCAACTCCTGTCGTTCAAACGCCGCGTTTTGCGGTGCATCGAGACTGACTTTTTTATCATGAGTACTGCATTCATTTCCTCCATTCGTTACTGGCTGTTACTGGTCAGCATCAGCCTTGTCTTTACCGGGTTTATGGGGCGGCTGGTCTACCTTCAGGCCATCAAGCATGATGAGTACTCAAGGATCGCTAACGATCACCGGAAATCGTCCCTGACTCTTCAGGCACGTCGCGGAAACATTCTGGACTCTCACGGCAACCCTTTGGCGGTGACGCAACCCCGAATTGAGCTTGGGGCCGATCCGCAACTGATTGAGTCGGAAGATCATGAAAAGATTCGGGAGTTGGCCAAATTACTGGAAGCAGACCCTGAGGAATTTATTAAGAAAATCGAAAGAAAGACCCGGATTGTCAAAACCGACGATGGGCAACGAATTCGCAAAATCCGTTGGGTCAAACTTGCTGAGAGCATTGATGAGGAACTGTACGCCAAAATCCAGGAGATGAAGATTCCAGGTGTGTATGGGAACCGTAATTACACCCGTACTTATCCCGGTGGTCGGTTGGGGGCACATGTTCTCGGGTTTCTTCAAAAGGATGGAACACCAGTCACAGGGATCGAGCGTTTGATGGACTACTATCTGAATGGGCAGGATGGTTGGCGTGAAACTGAGCGCGATGGACGCCGCAGAGAACTTGGGCAATTTGAAAAACAATACGTGAAGCCAACGGATGGGGACAATGTGCAGCTCACCATCGACCAGTTTGTGCAAAACCTTATTGAGGAAGAAATCGATAAGGTGGTGGAAGCCTACAATCCCTATGGTTGCACAGTCATTGTAAGTGAACCTGGTACTGGGTATGTCCTTGGTTTGGCGAACTACCCAACCTTCAATCTCAATGAATCCGGCCGCACCGAAATCGCTCACATGCGAAACCGGGCCATTACCGATATTTTTGAACCAGGGTCGACCTTCAAACTGGTGCCAGTCAGTGCGGCACTGAATGAAAATCTTTATTCCTCAGACCATGTCTTTGATTGCAGCATCCCAACCGTCAGCTACCGTGGCCGAACATTGAAGTTGCCCAGTGATCACAGAACCTACGGCTCTCTGACACTTCGTGAAGTGGTGATGAAATCCAGTAATCGCGGAACCGCGTACGTAGGGCTGCGTCTTGGAGAGCAAGCGCTTTATGAATATGCCCGTGCTTTTGGGTATGGTCAGCGTACAGGCTTAGGATTAACCGGTGAGGTGAAAGGCATTCTACATCCTGTTAAGAACTGGGATGGGTTGACCATCACTCGACTGCCCATTGGTTACGCGGTCGGAGCGACTCCCATGCAAATTCACAATTCCATGGCAACGGTTGCCAATTATGGAATATTAATGCAGCCACAATTGGTATACAGAATCACGGATAAAGAAGGGACGCCCATTATCACCTTCCGTCCAAAAGCCAAACATCGTGCCATATCTGTAGATGCTGCCCGCTCGATGGGTGAAATGCTCACGGGTGTAGTGACACCCCTTGGAACAGCCAGACGTGCATCGCTGGAAGGTTTCAGTGTTTCCGGGAAAACGGGGACAACCCGCAAGATCATCAATGGAGTGTATCAACACAACAAGCACACGGCCTCGTTCAGTGGATATTTCCCATCTAAAAGACCCCGGGTGGTCATAAGCGTATTTGTGGATGAACCCAAACTCGATGGACCGGGATACGGTGGGCGGGTTGCCGCCCCCGTATTCCGGAATATAGCTACGGAGCTGATCAAGCACATGGGGATTCGTCCAGATGATGAAGAAGACCGGCTAGCACAAAACGCTCTTCATGATCTGAATGTCAGGGGTAAACTGTAGGAATGATTTCAGATTTGGAAGATTGTCATCGCCTGACTTCAGAGCGAACTTCTACTGGTAGAATTTCAGAACAATTCTTTCCCCATACTCTTGCAGATCTCTTGGGCACACAGGAGATTCTTGGTTCTGAGGGAGACCTCAATCTTGGCGTCAACGGCATTTGCATCGACAGTCGTAAAGTTGTGCCGGGTAACCTCTTTTTTGCCCTGTCGGGTCGTTTGACTGATGGGAATCTTTATATTGACGAAGCCATTCGGCGTGGAGCTGGTGCCATTGTCAGTGCAGCTCCACCAAAGGCAGGTGGACCCACTTTCGTTCAGGTAAAAGATGCTCGTGAAACTTTAGCCCGTGTCTCCCGGAGGTTTTGTCGCCACCCCGATCAGGAGATGAGGGTGATTGGCGTCACGGGCACCAATGGTAAGACTTCAGTCACCATGTTGGCCCGGCATTTGATCAATGGTCCTGAAAACATCGCACAAACGGCTCTTTTGGGGACAATCCATTACGATATTGGTGGAAAAATAATTCCGTCCAAGAGAACTACACCCGAAGCCCATGAACTCTATGATTTTCTAGGGAAATCACGAGATTCCGGTTGTACAAGGTCGATCATGGAAGTCAGTTCTCATGGTGTTTCCCAGAAGCGGGTTTTGGGCATGGAGTTTGAAACTGCGGTATTCCTGAATTTAACTCCTGAACACCTGGACTACCATCAAAGCATGGAGCAATACTACCAGGCCAAAAAGCAGTTTATTTGTGGAGGAAATTATTGCGAAGCTCCCAGGCAGGTTGTCGTCAATATCAATGATGCATACGGAGAACGGCTTTTGTCAGAACTACCGGGAGCCATTAAAGCTGTTACTTTTGCTGAAGAAAAAGAGGCGGATCTTCAGGCCGTCAATATTCGCTGTGATTCTGCAGGAACCCAATTTTTGCTCAACTATCCCGGTGGGTCCATTCATGTCCGGTCGCCACTTCTGGGCCGTTTTAACGTCCAGAATTTATTGGCGGCCATTGCCATCGGATGGGTGGAGGGATGTTCAATTGAAGAGATGATTTCCAGGCTGGATTCCGTTTCAGGAGTACCGGGAAGGCTGGAAAGAATCCAGATGGGACAAGATTGCAACGTCATCGTGGACTATGCC
>CAYSOI010000065.1:0-13795 GCA_964432425.1 uncultured Opitutales bacterium
GATCGGCAGGCAAGAAACCACCTTGAAGTTTAACAATTTCTGGGACGCTTCCGTCTATGGTGGTGGCAACATTCTCTGAATAAAGAGCATGAATGCGCTGTGGTTCTTTAAGGTCATGAGCCTGCATCCATTAGCCCTACCGCAGTTGTGGTCTCACCTTTTCCGGAAGACAGGTAATTCATTTTTTCGAAGTGTAGTTTCATCTCTTCCCTACTTAATTGAACTGGATCTGGATCGGTTTGATTTAAAAACGATGGAATCGGGCCCTCTCCTTAAGAATCTACAAATAACAAAAAACGGTCTCCCTTTGCGAAGGAGACCGTTTTGAAAAGAAATAGGATGTTGAATCTGTGGCTCAGAGAGCTTCGTCGCCGTGTTCTGCAGTACGAATCCGTACCGCATCATCTACGGGTAGAACGAAGACTTTTCCGTCTCCGATTTTTCCGGTTTTGGCGGACTCCGAAATGGTTGTGACTGCCTTGGAGACCAAGTCGTCGGGTATGACGATCTCGATTTTTACCTTGGGAAGAAAATCAACGGTGTATTCACTGCCGCGATAAATTTCGGTGTGCCCTTTTTGGCGACCGAAACCTTTGACTTCGCTGACGGTCATGCCTTCGATCCCGATTTCCGAGAGGGCTTCTTTGACGTCTTCCAATTTGAAAGGCTTGATGATGGCGTAGATGAGTTTCATTGGACTAGATCTTTGGTATAATATCGGGTGGTTTACAAGTTATAATATCCTTTTTCGCCGTGATGGCTTTGGTCAAGGCCGTTTACGATGTCTTCCTCAGAAGCCCGAATGCCTCCGCACACGGCTTCCAGGATTTTCACAATGATTACCGTTGCGACGACGGAGAGGGCTACCGATGCCAGAACACCTGTGGCTTGCACTTTAAACTGTTCCATGGAGCTATCCAGATTGATCCCCTGTCCTCCCAGACGATTGCCAAGAAAGCTGACTAACAGCGTCCCCATAATGCCTCCCACTCCGTGAACGGCAAAGACGTCGAGGGAATCATCAATGCCGAGTTTCTCTTTGATGATTCCACACATGAAGTAGCAGACAAATCCAGCCAGAATACCGATGACCAAGGCTCCCATGGGGCCGACATTGCCTGATGCTGGAGTAATGGTTGCCAAACCAGCAACCATTCCGGTTACGATACCAACGAGGCCGGGTTTGCCTGTTTTGGACCATTCCACAAACATCCATGTGAGGGAGGCCGCGGCTGCTGAAATGTGTGTGACCAACATGGCCATGCCGGCGTCTCCGTTGGCGGCGGCAGCACTACCCGCATTGAAGCCAAACCATCCAACCCAGAGCATTGCGGCACCGGTCATGACCATACCTGGACTGTGAGGAGGTTGTAACCTTTTGGGATAGCCATCACGGGGGCCTAGCATTTTGGCAAGGACTAACGCGGCAGCACCTGCGGTGGCGTGAACAACAATGCCTCCTGCAAAATCAATAACGCCTTTTTCAGCCAGCCATCCTCCGCCCCATACCCAGTAACAGACCGGTACATAAACAAGAAGAAGCCAGAGTACGCTGAAGACCATCATGGGGACGAACTTCATGCGTTCGACAAAGGCACCGACGATCAGACCAGGAGTAATGATCGCAAATGTCATTTGGAACATGATCCAGACGGACTCAGGAAAATCACCGTAGAGACCATCTTCAGTCAAAGCGGCCAGGAAAAACTGTTCCTTTCCTCCAATCCATTCGTTACTGCCTTCGGTCAAGGCCAAGCTGTAACCGCAGACGACCCACACAATGGACATCAGGCAGGCAATGGTAAAGCAATGCATCAAGACCGACAGGACATTTTTCGACTGAACCAGACCTCCGTAAAACAAAGCCAATCCAGGGAGGGTCATGAACAAAACCAATGCAGTGGCCGTGATCATCCATGCAGTATTACCGCTATCGAGAGTCGCCTCGGCTTCCACTTTTGTGTCGGCGATGACGACATCCGTTACGGATTCCCCGGTTGCCGGGGCTTGGGCTGTACAAATGGCACTGAATGCAAAAATGCCAATTAAAAGGGCGAACAGGGAGAATACAGGCAGTCGTGGGACTGTTTTGATATTAGGCATGACGAAAACAGGACGGAGATGATCTTTAAAAAACCCCACCCTCCTGACAATCCACTTCCTCCAGTGTCGGATTAGAACCAAACCAGTTAGGGAACTTAACAGAAAACAGTAAGAAGGTAATTGTCAGGTAGGATGAGTGAGGGAATTGTTAGCTTGAACAGGGCGAAACTTAGAAATTCATTTCTTCTATACCAGAAAAAAATTGCATGCATAAACTTCCTGTAGGGGCATCATTCCCATAGAAAGTCTGACTGTCATGAATTTATCCATCCCGGAAGCTTGACCAGTTCAAGCCTCAGGCTATTTTCTGCACCCCTTATGGCCAAAAAGGAAAAAGAACTGACGCTCATGGACGAAATTGTGGGCTTATGTAAACGCCGCGGATTTATCTTCCACACCTCGGAAATTTACGGAGGCATAAACGGCTTTTTCGACTATGGGCCGCTTGGCGTCGAATTACGCAAAAACATCAAGGATGCCTGGTGGAAGGACATGGTACACCTTCGCGATGACATGGTGGGGCTCGACTCCACCATCATTATGCACTCCGATGTTTGGAAAGCTTCGGGCCATGTGGATAGCTTTACCGACCCAATGGTAGACTGCAAGGAATCCAAAATGCGTTATCGTGCGGACCATCTCTTTTATTCTCCGGTCAAAGTGGATGGGGAGGAGATCGGTTATGTCTCTCTTCTGGAATCCGAAGTGATGGAGGAAGATGCCCTTAAAATGGCCCAGGAGATGAAACGAAAGAAAGCCGTTCAGGGTGAACTCGATCCGATTGAGCTCAAGCCTTACACTGAAGCTCCCGAAGAAGCTTGGGAAAAAGTACCTTCGCCGGCCACAGGGGAACCCGGTTCCCTCACTCCTCCGCGGGAGTTTAACATGATGTTCAAGACCCATGTCGGTGCTCTTCAGGATGCTTCCTCGGTGGCCTACCTCCGTCCGGAAACCGCACAGGGCATCTTTTCCAACTTTAAAAACGTATTGGATACCGGACGCGTCAAAGTCCCCTTCGGCATTGCTCAAATCGGAAAAGCTTTTCGAAATGAAATTACCCCACGTAACTTCATTTTCCGATCCCGTGAATTTGAACAGATGGAGATCGAATACTTCATTCAACCTGACGAAGATATCTGGGAAAACCATCACCGGGAGTGGATCGATACCCGCAAGGCATGGTTTGCCAGCATCGGGCTTACCGAAGAACACCTTGGGGAAGAAGTTCATCCCAAGGACAAATTGGCCCACTACGCACGTGCCTGCACGGACATCACCTTCAAATTCCCCTTCGGTGAGCAGGAACTCGAAGGCATTGCCGCCCGTGGTAACTACGACCTGATGCAGCATCAAGGTGCCAGCGGCAAAACGATGGAATATTTTGACGAAGCCCGTAAGGAAAAGTACGTACCTCACGTAATTGAACCCAGTCTGGGTGTCGACAGAACCTTTCTCGCTCTCATTTGTGCCGCCTACACCAAGGATGAAATCGATGGCGAAAAGCGCACTCTGTTGAAACTGCATCCCCGTGTCGCTCCGATTAAAGCCGCAGTCTTCCCCCTGGTGAAGAACAAACCGGAACTCATGGAAAAAGCCCGCGGCCTCTATGAAAAACTTCGCCGTCGCTGGAACGTCTTCTGGGACATTTCCGGAGCCATTGGCCGCCGTTATCGCCGGATGGACGAAGTGGGCACCCCTTTTGGTATCACCGTCGACTTTGATACTCTCGAAGACGGCACCGTCACCCTCCGCGACCGCGACACCACCGAGCAAATCCGTGTTACCGAAGATGAGCTGATTGCCCGCATGGAAGAAGCCATCGGCTGGTAGGATGGGTTCCTAGAACCAGTTTATACTTTTCTAGGATTCCTCCTCTGTCTCCAAGTTCCATTGACGGGCGATGCGTGATGCGTGATGCTTGATGTCGCATGCGAACGACATTAAATATTGATGACTCAGCATTAGATGCTGCCAAGCAACTGGCCTGGCGACGTCAGGAACCTGTCGGTAAAGTCGTTTCAGATCTCATTAATATTGCTCTGCAATCAAAAACAACAACCTCCCAACTGAAGACTCGTAACGGCTTACCCTTGTTTCCTGAAAGGGAAGGTGCCGGGCAGGCGACCATGGAATTGGTGAAAGAATTAATGGAAGAAGAAGTGTAACTTTCAAGGGTGGGCGAGGTTTCAGAACGGTTTTATTCGAACCGCCAGTCAAGTGAGATACCCGAACAGGCTTGGGTCTGCCTGCGAGGTCAGAACGTTTCTTCAAAATTTGTCAGCGACCCTCGTCATGAGTTCTGCATGGATAATGTGTCCTTTCTGGATAGTGATCTATTGGTCTCCAGTGAAAACTTACTTCCCTCCCAGGTTACTGATCTCTATCTCGTCGGACTTGCTTTGAATAACCATGCGAAGCTGGCTACATTTGATCACAGCATACCGGCTCACATGATCAAGAATGGGTCTCAAGGGATTGAGATGTTGAAGGCCTGATTTCCAAAAAAAGGGCGTCTCCTTGTAGAAGACGCCCTTTGTGGGGAGGGATTGTAAAATCCTTATTTCTTTTTGGACTTGGATTTCTTGGTGTCCTTCGCCTTCGCTTTTTTCGCTTTGGCTTTCTTTACATCCTTGGCTTTTCCGCCACCGGCTGCGGCTTCCTCTTCGAGGGCAGCTTGTGCTGCAGCAAGGCGGGCAACCGGGACGCGGAATGGGGAGCAGCTGACGTAGTTCAGGCCAATGCTGTGGCAGAACTTGACGGAGCTGGGCTCACCGCCGTGTTCACCGCAGATACCGAGCTTGATGTCGGGGCGGGTCTTTTGACCGTTGGCGACACCGATTTCCATGAGCTGGCCAACACCTCTTTGGTCGATGGCGGCAAATGGATTGGCGGAAACAATTTCCTCGTCCTGGTAGAAGGGGAGGAAGCTGCCGGCGTCGTCACGGCTCATGCCGAGTCCGGTTTGGGTAAGGTCATTGGTTCCGAAGCTGAAGAATTCTGCGTGTTCTGCGATTTCGTCAGCGACGAGGCAGGCACGTGGAATTTCGATCATGGTACCAACCATGTAATCGATTTCGACTTTCTTCTTCTTCATCACTTCGGCAGCCACACGGTCGATGATGCCTTTTTGGATCTCGAGTTCCTTCGGGAATCCTACCAGTGGGACCATGACTTCAGGGTGAACGTCGATGCCTTTGGCTTTGACTTGAGCTGCGGCTTCAAAGATTGCCTGGGCCTGCATCTCGGTGATTTCGTGGTAGACGTTACCAAGACGGCAGCCACGGTGTCCAAGCATGGGGTTGAACTCATGGAGTTCGTCGACCCGGCGCTTGATGTCAGCAATTCTACAGCCGATCTTTTTGGCCAGGTCACGCTGTGCTTCCTGATCGTGAGGTACGAACTCATGCAATGGTGGGTCCAGAAGACGGATGGTTGCGGGGAGTCCATCAAGTGTTTCGAAGATGCCGGCGAAATCCCTGCGCTGATAAGGCAGGATTTTCTTGAGGGCTTTCTTGCGGGATTCCAAGTCTTCGGCGAGGATCATTTCACGCATGGCGTCGATGCGTTTCCCTTCGAAGAACATGTGCTCCGTACGGGTCAGGCCGATCCCTTGTGCTCCAAAGGCGATTGCATTGGCAACTTGCCCAGGGGAGTCTGCATTGGTGCGAATTCCGAGCTTGGTAGCTTGGGCACACCATTCCATCAGCTTGGCATAGTTCTCATAGGATTTGCTATCTTTGGCGTCGAGAGACTTGTCGATAAGCACCTGGAGGATTTCGGATGGAGCGGTTTCAATCTCTCCTCCGTAAACCTGGCCGGTTGTACCGTTGATGGAAAGGTGGTCGCCTTCCTTGAATTTGGCTTCTCCGATGGTAACGATGCGTTTGTCGTAGTCGATCTGGACTTCATCAGCACCACAAACACAGATTTTACCCATTTGACGGGCAACCAGTGCGGCGTGGGAGGAAACACCTCCACGTGCGGTCAGAATTCCTTTTGCGGCGATCATACCGCGGAGGTCTTCCGGGGAAGTTTCGAGGCGGACCAGAAGCACGTCGCCATGCTTGGCCATATCGACGGCACGTTCTGCGTTGAGGCAGATGCGGCCAGCGGCAGCACCCGGACCTGCGGGGAGGCCTTTACAGAGCACTTCAGCGGCTTTTTCTGCATCTGAGTTAAAGATTGGTGCCAGTACCTGGTCCAACTGTTCGGCAGGGACTCTCTGGACGGCGGTCTGCCAGTCGATGAGACCTTCCTCTACCATTTCCACAGCAATGCGGACTGCGGCAAGACCTGTGCGTTTCCCGTTCCGGGTTTGCAGCATGTAGAGGGTTCCTTCTTCGATCGTGAATTCGAAGTCTTGCATGTCCCTGAAGTGCGTTTCAAGAACTTCCTGTACATCAATCAGTTCTGCGTGAGACTTTGGAAGCACATCTTTGAGTTCGATGACGGGGCGTGGGGTACGTACACCGGCCACAACGTCTTCACCTTGAGCGTCAGTAAGGAATTCTCCATAAAGAATTTTTTCGCCGCTGGCGGGGTCACGAGTAAAGGCAACGCCTGATCCGGAATCGTCACCGGTGTTACCAAATACCATGGCCTGAATGTTGACCGCCGTACCCCATTTTGCAGGGATGTTGTATTTGTGACGATAAACAATGGCACGGTCATTCATCCAGGAGCTGAATACGGCTCCAATTGAGCCTTGAAGTTGCTCCCATGGATCGGTTGGGAAGTTTTTCCCGGTGCGATCTTTGATGAGCTTTTTGAAGCGACCGACGAGTTCCTTCATGTCCTCGGCACAGATATCGCTGTCTTCGATCTCACCATTGGTTTCAGGAGAAATTTCTTTTTTGAATTCATGGATCACCATTTCGAAGGGTTCTTCATCTTCGAAAGGTGTTTTTTGAATGCCCATGACGACGTCGCCGTACATTTGGAGGAAGCGGCGATAGCAGTCCCAGGCAAAACGTTCATTGTTGGAGAACTTGGCCAAGGCATCGACGGTTTCGTCATTAAGGCCAAGGTTGAGGATGGTATCCATCATGCCGGGCATGGAATCACGAGCGCCGGAACGAACGGAGAAAAGAAGTGGGTTCTTTTTATCACCAAGTTTCTTGCCCAGTTGTTTTTCAACACTTTTGACGGCCTTTTTGATCTGAGCGTCGAGTTCCTTGGGATAGTTGTGATCGTTATCGTAGTAGTAGCGGCAGACTTCGGTGGTTATGGTGAAGCCCGGGGGTACAGGGAGACCGATACGTGCCATTTCTGCAAGGTTGGCACCTTTGCCTCCGAGGAGGTCACGCATAGTTGCGTCACCATCCGTGTTCTTCCCAAATTCGTAGGTGTACTTGGGTGATTTACTCATTTGCTTTGCTTCTTTTTTTAGGGCTTCCCTGAGTTTTCATTTTGAATTCAATTCTGGGAAGCAGTATGGGTTTTTAAAAACGGAGCGGCTTATAAAGTTAGTTTGAAACCCGCTGTCAACGAGGAAGGGAGCAGAAAAGAATTGAAAATTTTTCCGTGAGGTCCATAGCAGGACGGCTTCGATTTTTGGGGTAAGTGGGAAGTTGGGAGAATCTGGAGGTTTGGAGTTATGGGAAATAGAACAATTAATTGATCATATGGCTGACGAAAAAGACGCAGAGAATCCACCAGAGGAATCTCCCCCTTCGGATAAGGGAGAGACTCCTGAGGATTTGATGCTTGGAGGAGGTCGGCCATCCCTGAGAAATCTTCATGTGAAGAGGGTTGAGTCCAACAAGGAGGCTTCTTCTGAGAAGATGAAGGAGGAGGATTCCGGTTCTGAGGAAAATGTAGAGAATTCAGAGACATCCCACGAATCAGTGGACCCTCATGATTCCCATCACGACCACGATCATGACGATTATCACGATCATGACCATGATCCTTACCATCATGACGATTATCATGATCCGGATCATGAGGATTACTATCATGAACATGAAGACCTCCATCACCATGACCCCGAGGACGATTGGTGGGAGGAAGATGAAAAGGATGAGGAAGATGAACTGCCTGCAGAAGGGGAGATGTCCCTGCTGGATCACCTTGAGGATCTTCGATGGACATTGTTCAAGAGTGTGGGGGCCTTAGTGCTTGGGTGTGTGATTGTGGGTGTAAACGTAAGATTTTTTGCCGATATTCTTCAGCAGCCCATCGAGTACGCTGTAAGTATGTCTACTGGCCGGGTATTGATCGTGACCGACCAGCAGGAATTGCATTCCGTGAATCCTTCCTCTGGAAAGCCGGTTTGGGTGTATCCTGAAGAAGGAAAGACGGGGCAAGTAAAGGCGAAGCCAATTATTGGGGATAAGAAGTCCAAGCATTTGTACACCGTGGTCGATAATTCCGTTGTCGCCCTCCAGAAACGCACGGGAAAGGAGGTCTGGAGATTTGAACCGGAAATTGGAGAATTGGAGCCTTCCTCCCTGCGCTTGGGAGCTGGCGAAAGTCTCTTTGTCTCTGGAGTTGCAGGGCTTTCCGAGACTGGAGGTGCTGTGTATGCCGTAAATGCACACAACGGGAAAAAGGATTGGGAATACTCTACCGGGCAAGGTCTCGCCTATGCTCCTCTGCCCGACATGGATGATGAGGACATCGATTTGCGTACACGGCAACCTCTCGGGGTGATGATGGTGTTGCTGCAGGTTGTCTTCTTTGGAGGTTTGGCAATTTCCCTGCCTTTCATTGTTATGTTTGTCAGTGGATTTGTCGCTCCCGGGCTGACCAAACGTGAAAAACGCATGTTGTTGCCAGGGAGCATCACGGCCGTTGTCCTTTTCCTGATGGGGGCGGCCCTGGCCTTCTTTTTCATTGTCCCTGTTTCCCTGAAGTTTTCCATCGTTCTCAATGATTGGTTGGGGATCGAGCTATTGTTTGATGTCAACGATTACTACAGCCTGGTTGTGATGGTGACCCTGGCAGTTGGGGCCTTATTCCAGTTCCCTCTGTTGCTGGTCATTCTCGGGTACTTGGGAGTCTTGTCTGCCAAAAAGCTTCGTGGGGCTCGACAAATTGTTTTTGTCATCATCCTGATTGTTGCCGCTCTCTTGACTCCTGGAGACGTGATTGTGGCGTTGGGGCTCCTCACCGTTCCCCTTTATGGAATGTTTGAAGGCTCCATTTTGATGGTTGCCTACGTGGAAAAGGCGAAGGCCCGTAAACAAGCCCGTATCGACGCCCGACGCAAGCAGCGTGAAGAAGCTCGCCAACAGTCTCGCAAGAAGGCGGCGGAAGCCCTCCAGAAAATCGAGCCTAAGCCCGATCAGGAGGAAAACCCCTCCACCGAAGGTGAGGAAAAACAAAAATAGGCCCTATACAAACTATAGGACCTGTTCCAAAAGGGTTTAAAAAAAAGTAGGCTTAAGCTGTACCTTCTTTGAGGCGGTTCTGGTGATCTGCCAGAACGACGTGGAACATAACAGTTCCGAGCCAGAATGTGCCGCCAAGTGGGACGGCTGCAAAGTAGCCCATAAGAGCTGCGGTTGCAGAAGCCTCATCCTGAACCAGTGCGTGGTTTTTCAACACGTTTGCCATGAAGAAATAAAAGGCAAGGGTCAGGATGATATGAATGATGTGGTGATGTGGTTTTAAGAGTTTCACGCTTGCAGGTTCTGGGTCTGTTTCAGTTGGGGTACTGGGTTCTTCACTCATGAGTTTTCAGGGGTTGGGGTGATACTGAGAGGGGGGATTGGAGACGGCTCCAGTAATTAATACAATACTGGAGCCGTCGGGGAATTTCCAGTGAGACTGGTGGGGAATCCTATTGGATCCAGTCTCAGACGTCCTTCCAGGAACGGTCTTTTGCAGATGCGAGGACCGCATCGCAAACTTTCGCGGTTTCGAGGGCGTCGCGGAAAGTCGGGTTGCAGGGCTCACCTTTTTCTACGCTGGCGAGGAAGTCAGCGACTTGGTGTACAAAGGTGTGTTCGTAACCGATGCAGAGACCGGGAACCCACCATTTGTCCATGTAAGGCATGTCGCCATCGGTGATGTGGATGGAACGCCAGCCGCGGGTTTTGGAGTCGTCACTGTGGTCAAAGAACTCAAGGCGGTTGAGATCATGGAGGTCCCAACGAATGGAAGCGTTGGCACCATTAATTTCCAAGGTGTAGAGGGCCTTGTGACCACGAGCATAGCGGGTGGATTCAAAGAGCCCGAGGGAGCCGTTGTTGAAGTGGCAGTGGAAGAGGCAGGCGTCATCGATGGTCACCTTCTGCTTTTCTCCAGTTGCCGTGTGAACACGCTCCTTAATGAACGTTTCGGTGACAGCAGAAACATCCTTGATACCGCCGTTGAGCCAGATGGCCGTGTCGATACAGTGGGCAAGAAGGTCACCGGTCACACCGGAGCCAGCTGCTGCCGCATCCAGACGCCAGAGGCCTTCACCACCTTGAGGAAGCTCTTCACTGATGGTCCAGTCCTGAAGGAAGTTGGCACGGTAGTGAAAGATTTGGCCGAGTTTTCCTGAATCAATAATTTGTTTGGCAAGAGTTACGGCGGGCACACGACGGTAATTGTACCATACCGTGTTGGCGACTCCGGCCTTTTCCACTGCTTCCACCATGGGTAGGCTTTCTTCCGTGGTCCGTGCAAGTGGCTTTTCACAAAGTACCATTTTGCCTGCCTCGGCAGCAGCTATGGCTGGAGCCGCATGGTAATCATTGGGCGTACAAATATCGATGGCATCAATGTCATCACGCTCTATGAGCTTCTTCCAATCCGTCTCATAGCTCTTATATCCCCATTGATCAGCAAAAGCTTTGGTGCGTTCTTCTGTACGACCACAAACCGCTTGAAGAACCGGGCGGTATTCAAGGTCAGGGAAGAAATCGCTGACGCGTTTATAGCCGTTTGTGTGGGTGCGGCCCATGAAGCCGTACCCGATGAGTCCAATGCGGAGTTCTTTTTTATCAGACATTGTTGAGTTTGGGGATGGTTTGAGTGTGTTATAGAGTTATTGTGAAAGGAGGGAGTTAGGCTTTCTCCCAAGCTTCAGTCAGGAATTTGTAGCCCTCTTTATATACATGTTCTTGAGATGGGAAGAAGTCTCTCCAGACGCGGGTCGCTGCGGCAAGATCCGGCAGGGCACGGCCAAAGGCTTCAATGGTCAGCCAGCCATCGTATCCAGCTCCTTTCAGAGCCGAAAGAGCGGCCAACATATCAATGTGACCTTCGCCAGGAGTACCCCGATCATTTTCAGAAATGTGGACGTGATTGATGTACTCAATTGCCGGGGCAATGATACCAAATGGGTCCTTTTCTTCGATGTTTGCATGGAACGTGTCGTACATGGTCCCGAAATTGGGGTGATCTACACGTTTTGCATAATCAACCGCATCTTCCATCGTGTTGAGGAAGTAGCATTCGAAGCGATTGAGGTATTCCAGTGCCAGAGTCACCTTACGATCCTGGGCATACTGGGCAATCTCGCGATGCACTTCTGCTCCACGGGACTTCTCATCTTCGGTTGCTCCAGAGCCAGAGAATTCACCCAGAGGGCTATGGAAGGGCCCGAGAAGCGTTTCCGCTCCCAGGGCCTCGCACCAATCCACCACCTGCTGGAGCCATTCAATGGCTCCTTTTCTGTGGTCAGCATTCGCACTGATCGGATTGTGCTCTTCGTCCGGAATGACCGTCACTGCCGTGCAGGTCATTCCATTATCTTTGATCACTTGCCCGACTTTCTTGTAGTGCTCGACACTTCCGCCAAACAACGGAATTTCGACACCACTGTAGCCAGTCTTGGCAATGTCCTCAATGATAGGGAAGTGCTCTTCTTCGACTTGCCCTGTCCAGAGCAATAGGTTGAAGCCTGTCTTCATATATATAGAATCCTTGGATGCAGGGGATTAGTATTCGCTGGCAGATTCTGCTGTACGTTCTTCAGGAGGCTCTTGTCCAGTGGACAATTCAATCGGCTTGTAACCACCTCTGCTTTTGAACCAATAGATCAATATGACGTAGGCGATCAGCATGATGAGGGGGAAGATCGTCATGTCCGCCAAGGCACCTTGAGTGCTGGTGGCTTTCAACCCTCCTATGATTTCATTGGCAGCAGTTTGGTCAGCTTCTGGAAGCTTGCCTACCAATTCTGCGACTTTCCCTTCATCGGTTGCTTGGTAATTAATAATTTCGTAGATACTTTTGTCAGTTGTGGTAGCCAGTTTCCCATCTTCAATTAAGCCAGGGACCTTTTCTGCCAGCTCTGTGCTGGATTCGTAGGCTTCAATTTGCTTGTTGGCTTGGAGGGCTCCGATGTAGGGGAAGCCCAAGGTTCCTACGGCGAGCATCCCGATTCCAGAGATGGCATTCAGCGTAAGTGCTCCGCCCTTTGGTGTTTGCTCGGAAACGACCCCAAGCATGGTGGGCCAGAAGAAGGTTTTACCAATCCCGTAAAGGGTGGCTGCAGCGAAGATGACCATGCCTTCAGTGAAGGAAAGGGTGTAGAGTCCTACGATGGCGAGTACCGCACTAATAGCGAGGAGGGGAAGTGGTTGCAGTGCGTGGACGATCGGGCCTGCGTAGAAGCGAAGTACCATCATGATTGCGGAGGTATAAACCAACACCCAACCAGGGTGGAATTTACCTTCAGCAACCCCCTCCATGATTGCGGAAATCCAGCCGTCTGTACCAATTTCCGTTGTAGCGAGCGGGGTCATGAGGAGGATCAGGAAGAAGAGTAGTTTGTTACCCAGGCTCTTCGTGTAGGCTCCGAATCCTACAACAATTGCAATGCCGATTGCATAGTAAACTACCTTGTCGAGTGTATCACCAAAGAAGTCCATCAGTTGGAGTGTCACCAGGATCCCAACAACGGCTGCGCCGAGGATCCCGAATTCTGAAAGCATTTCCTTGTAGGAGACACCAGCTGCTTCGCGCTCTTGCACAGGGAACTTGCAGGGTAGGAGCATGATGAGATAGATGACAGCCGGGATAAGGATGATGCCTACCTTGATATTCCAGGTAGCGTCACCCATGAAGATCGTGATGATACCGGCAATGACCAAGCCGCCAGGCCAACCGGCGTGAAGGATATTCAGCCATTTGGTTTTATTGGCGCTAAACATGGTGGCGACAACCGGGTTGATAAAGGCCTCCACCGTTCCGTTGCCTAGAGCCAGGATAAGGCTGCCCCAGTAGATCATTTGGTAGGCTTGCTCCGGATTTCCCCCTTTGGAGACGCCGTAGGCCATAAAAGCGAGGATCCCCCAAATTGCATGTCCGGCAAAGGCGAAGATCATGGCCAACCGGTAGCCGATTTTGTCGATCACCAAGCTGAACAAGATAATACTCACAGCAAATGGCCAAATCCCGATGCCGGCGAGACGACCCGCCTGAGCTGGGTCAAGGTTGAATTCCCCTGCCCATTCCCCAATGAGGAACATGCGGGCGATGAAGCCGAATGCAGTTGTAATCAGAGCAATGAAGCAGCCCCAAAACAATTTCATGTCAGGAGCAGATGCAGTGTTGTTGTTGTCAGTCATATTCTTTGCAGGGTTATGGATCAGGTAGGTGGGTTAAGCGTCAAAAACTTGTCGGGTAGCAAAAAGAATGGGGTGGCTTTATGTGTTTTTATCAGGTCGATGCAAGCGCAAAGGCGGGGTGTGCTGGTTGCCTTCTTCTATTGGTGATTTTGATTTTTGTTCAAGTTTCTACTCCATTGACA
>CAYSOI010000066.1:0-13671 GCA_964432425.1 uncultured Opitutales bacterium
GCAAAGTTCTCTCCCCTGGCCCAGCCATCTTCCACAACAATTTGATCAAGAACCCTGGTCGCGGTCTCTTCTGGACCAACGGCGGCTACAACAACCTCAAGTTCTACAACAACCACGTCATCGCCAACACCCTGACCCGCAAAGATGGACTCTTCGGTTTCAATGCCAAAGTCATGGATTTTTCGACCATCTCCATTCACGACAACATCATCGAATGCAATTCCAAGAATCCCCGCCCATTGATGCGTAATGAAGCCAGCTACGGAGCCCGCATTCAGAACAACACTCTGACCAACATCACCGACACCGACAAGTACATCAACCCACAAGCCGACGCCAAAACCGGACTCATTGTTCCCCTAAAGTTCAACTGTGGAGTCAACGGCGAGTACCTGGTCGACGGCTGGAAAGTTTCCAAAGTCAAATAACCAATATTATCCCGGGAACGCCAAGCTCCAGCTTGGCATCTAGAAACCTTATCTGATAAAAAGCCGAGCTGGAGCTCGGCGTTCCCATCAAAACATTTCAACATGAAGAAACTACCAACAATCATCCTCCTTTTCAGCACCTTTGTCCTGCGGCAAATTTCTTTTGCCGAATCCACTTCGCTCCCACGTAGCACTCCGGAAGCTCAAGGCATTGCCTCCACCGCTATCAAGGCCTTCGTGGAAGCCGCCGACAAAGAGATCGATACGATGCACAGCTTCATGCTGGTCCGGCATGGCAAAGTCGTAGCCGAATGCTGGTGGGCTCCGGAATCTGCGGACAAGCCCCACATTCTCTGGTCATTGAGCAAAAGCTTCGCCTCCACCGCGGTGGGATTGGCCCAAGCGGAAGGCAAACTGGATATCAATGACAAAGTAGCCAAATACTTCCCCAACGACCTGCCGAAAGATGCCTCCTGCAACCTCAAGGAAATGCGAATCCGCGACCTGCTCACCATGTCCACTGGCCATGATCCTGTCCCCCGCCTCAAGGGTGAAGAAGTCGTCTGGACCAAGCAATTCTTCCAGAAACCCGCCCCCCATACTCCGGGCACTGTCTTTCGCTACAATACCGCCGCCACCTACATGCAGTCGGCCCTCGTCCAGAAAGTAACCGGCGAAAAGATTGTCGATTACCTCCAACCTCGCCTCTTCGATCCACTTGGCATTGATCCACCCAAATGGGACGAATCTCCACAGGGCATTTCTATCGGTGGTTACGGACTTTATCTAAAGACCGAAGACATCGCCAAATTCGGCCAACTCTTCCTTCAAAAAGGCAAATGGAAAGGCAAGCAACTCGTCCCCTCAGAATGGGTCGAAGAAGCCACCAGCAAACAAGTCGAAAACGACCAGAGAAATCCAGACTGGCACCAAGGCTACGGCTACCAGTTCTGGCAATGCCGCCACGGTGCCTATCGAGGCGACGGCCGAGCCGGACAATTCTGCGTCGTACTCCCCAAACAAGACGCCGTCGTCATCATGACCGCCGACAACCGCAATCTCCAGGGCCAACTCAATCTCGTATGGAAACACCTCCTCCCGGCCTTCCAGGACAAAGCTCTTTCGGAAGATCCCAAAGCCCATGACCAACTCAAGAAGCTGATAAAAAACCTCAAGGCTTCGCATTGACTAAAGAATCATTCGAAATTAGTAGACCTTCCATACTCAGAGATGGACGACTCCCAACAATTCCTCAACGACCTTGATAAAAAGCTCTGGAATGCGGCTGACCGACTGCGTGCCGCATTAGACGCAGCAGTATACAAACACGCTGTCCTTGGTCTCATTTTCCTCAAATACGTCTCAGATTCTTTCCGAATGCGGCAGGAAGAGATCGAGGCCGCCCTCCGCGATCCAGGCAACGACGACTTCCTAGATCCCGAAGACTACGGCGGAACCGACTCCGAAGAATATGCTGAAGCCCTCCGGATTGAACTAGAAGAAAGGGACTACTACATAGAGAAAAACATATTCTGGGTTCCTCAATTTGCACGATGGAAAACCCTTCAAGACAATGCAAAGCTCGCTACAGGTGCATTATTAGACCCCATAACTGGGATACCACTATCTGATAATGAAATCGAAGTGCTATTAACAAAATGTCGCCAAAGAGTCACACAGACTTTTCCAGGTATTGAGAACCAAGCAGAGAGGGAGAAGCAACATCGAGTAGAGTTCGAGAAACATATTTACAGGCTAAAGTCTATCGGCCGCTTCATCGACGACGCCCTCGAAGCCGTCGAACGAGAAAACCCCAAGCTCAAAGGCTTCATCGAGAAAAATCGCTACGCCCGGCTCGAACTCCCTCAGGAAAATCTAGGCGGCCTCATCGACCTCATCGCCACCATCCCCATTTGAGCACGCTGACCTCCACGCCAAGGACATCCTCGGCCACGTCTACGAATATTTCCTCGGTCAGTTTGCCCTCGCCGAGGGTAAGAAGGGCGGCCAATACTTCACCCCTAAGTCCATCGTCTCCCTCATCGTCGAGATGCTCGAGCCCTTCCAGGGTCGCGTATACGACCCCGCCATGGGCTCCGGCGGCTTCTTCGTCCAGAGCGAGAAATTCATCAAGGAACACGGCGGCAAGCTCGGCAACCTCTCCGTCTACGGCCAGGAATCCAACCCCACCACCTGGCGCCTCGCCGCCATGAACATGGCCATCCGGGGCATCGACTTCAACTTCGGCAAAGAACCCGCCAACAGCTTCACCAACGACCAGCACCCCGACCTCCGCGCCGACTACGTCATGGCCAATCCCCCCTTCAACATCAAGGAATGGTGGGACGGCAAACTCGAGGGCGACCCCCGCTGGAAATACGGCACCCCGCCCAAGGGCAACGCCAACTTCGCCTGGGTGCAGCACATGCTCCACCACCTCGCCCCCAATGGCTCCATGGCCCTCCTCCTCGCCAACGGCTCCATGTCCTCCAACACCGGCGGCGAAGGCGAAATCCGCAAAGCCCTCCTCGAAGCCGACCTCGTCGAATGCATGGTCGCCCTCCCCGGCCAACTCTTCACCAACACCCAGATCCCCGCCTGCATCTGGTTCCTCACCAGAAATAAAGAGCAACGCTCCGATTTCCGCCACCGCTCTGGCCAAGTCCTCTTCATCGACGCCCGCAACCTCGGCTACATGAAAGACCGCGTCCTCCGCGACTTCACCGACGAGGATAAAGCGAAGATTGCCGGCACTTTTCAGAAATGGAAACGCGACGACGGCTACGAGAACGAGGCCGGATTCTGCAAATCCGCCACTCTCGAAGAAGTCGCCAAACATCACCACGTCCTCACGCCGGGGAGGTATGTGGGTGCGGCGGACAAGGAAGATGATGGGGAGCCGTTTGCGGAGAAGATGGCACGGTTCACTGAAGATATACGCGGCCAGTTCGACCAATCTCGCGCCCTTGAGAAGACCATCCGCGAGAACTTGCAAGCGATTGGCCATGGCAAGTAACGAGCAAGTTGTAGAGTTTGTCCCGACGACCCTGGGTGCGATTGCGGCCACTGATGGTTACGGACTTGTTGATGGCCCGTTCGGATCAAACCTTCCTGCGTCCAGCTACGTGGCCGAAGGAATCCCGGTCATTCGCGGTTCGAATCTAACGTTGGGTGCGACACGATTCGTCGCCGACGAGTTTGTCTACGTCTCAGAGCAAACTGCTGAACAACTCAAACGTAGCTTGGCCCGCCCCGGCGACATTATCTTTACTAAGAAGGGAACGCTCGGACAAACGGGCCTCGTCCCTGCGAATCTACAATTCCCCCTGTTTCTAACTTCATCAAATCAGATGAAGCTTTCCGTGAACCGAGAGATCGCTAATCCCCTGTACGTCTACTATTACGTTTCTTCGGAAGCGAGTAGGTCAAAAATCAAACGGGACTCAGAATCAACCGGCGTTCCAAAAACAAACGTTGGCTACCTTCGAGACTTTCCAATCCTCCTCCCGAGCCTGGCCCAGCAGGAACGTATCGCACACATCCTTGGTAGCATTGACGACAAGATCGAACTCAACCGTCGCATAAACCAGACGCTGGAGGCGATGGCGCAGGCGATCTTCAAGTCGTGGTTTGTGGATTTTGAACCCGTCAAGGCCAAGGCCGAGACTCGCACAGCCGGAGCCAGCCCCGAAGCCATCGAACGTGCCGCCATGGCCGCAATCGCCGGTCGCCCGATCGAAGAAGCCGTCGCCCAACAGGGTTACTTCGATGACATAAGCCTGTCAGACCGAGAATCCCTTGCTCAAACCGCAGCCCTCTTCCCTGACTCCTTCCAAGACTCTGAACTTGGTGAGATTCCAGAGAATTGGAACTCAAGCCCATTCGGTGACCTCCTGTCGTATCAGATTGGCGGAGACTGGGGCAAAGATGCGGCCGATGAGAAGCACACTGAACCATCTTCGATAATTCGAGGAACAGATTTTCCAGATCTCCAATCAGGACGAGAGATTCGTGTTCCATCAAGGTGGGTAGAACAGAAGAAGCTAGAGAAACGTCAACTTTTGGTCGGAGACATCATCATCGAAGTTTCAGGTGGGAGCCCCAAACAGCCAACAGGAAGATCGCTTCTAATCACCGACGATATTATTCGTGCTCTAGGGGGAACTGTTGAGCCCGCGAGCTTTTGTAGATTATTTCGCCCAGTCTCACGTGATATTGGCCTGTTCGCTGCCTGCCATCTCACGTACATCTATTCAGAAGGAAGGATGTGGGGTTACCAGAATCAAAGTACTGGTATAGCCAACTTTCAAACAAAACGGTTCTTGGCGGATGAGATCGTTGCGCTCCCTCCTAACGAATTGTTGGCGGAATTTATGAGGCTAGGAAGCCCCCTACTCACTCACAGCCTACACCGGCAATCCCGTGCACTCACGCAACTCCGCGACACTCTAACGCCAAAGCTCATTTCAGGAGAGCTCAAGGTCCAAGCTGATGCCTAAGAACTATGGAATCGTTGCGCGGACACTTTGAAGAAGAACTGAATCAAGAAGGCGAAGTGCTAATCGCCGGACAAACATTCTTACGCACAAACATTCTTAGGGAGCTCGCACCGGAAGCATACGAAATCACTTTCAACGGATGGCTGGACGAACGTAAGGAACAACTTTTGGAGAAGGCTGATTCGATTCTAGCAAACTACGACAACCACCAACGATTCGAGCAACTCGCCATCGCCTATCGTGGAGGAGGGATGGCTCCTTTTGTTGGTGCAGGAATGTCATTCACTAGCGGCTTCCCTCTGTGGACGAGATTCCTCCTCGAACTTTGCGACGAGTCACACGTCCAGATTCCTGATCTGGAACAGCTCCTCGAGGAAGGGAAGTATGAAGACGCGGCCCAGCTGCTACACGACGACTTGGGGCCTGCACTCTTCAACGAGAATGTCCAAGCCGCGTTTGCGAGAGAACGGAATCCTAGCGGCCCTTTGGTTTATCTCCCGAAGTTGTTTCCCAAAGCGTCGATCCTGACGACGAATTTTGACGGCCTCATCGAGCAGGTCTTTGAAGAGAGCGATGATGACGACCAGGGAATTGACCGAGTAGTCAGTGGCCACAATCTTGATGAAGTGCTGCGGCAGATGGCAGGCGGGACGAGAGTGCTGGTCAAGTTGCACGGCGATTGCAGGCAAGGTAGCCGACCGAGTCCTACTGAAAACTGAATACGAATCCGCGTATGCCGACGCAGACGTCGTAACAGAATTCTTCAATCGAGTAGTATTCGGTCGTGCACTCCTCTTCTTAGGGTGCAGCCTCTCTGAAGACCGGACGGTTTCAATGATGAAGCAAATCGTCTCTGATAATAAGGCCGACCGACTCCCGCGCCACTATGCGTTTTTGGGCCTCAGAGACTCGGATGATCGAGTGGCGCGAAAAAAACACCTCTCCGAGGCCAATATTTTTCCGATTTGGTATGAAGCACACGAAGACGACGAGTCAATCGAGGCTTTGTTTACAAAACTCTTTGAAGAGTAACTGATGATCAACGAAGGCCAACTCGAACAGCTCGCCATCCAGTGGTTTCAGGACACCGGATGGAGCTTCGTGCACGGCCCGGACATTGGCCCGGAGGGCGCTTCACCTGAGCGTCCGGACTTCCGCGACGTCATTCTCAAAAATCGGCTTTACTCCGCAGTCTCCCGCCTCAACCCAAATCTCCCTCCCGCCGCCGTTGAAGAAGTCATCCAACTCGCCACCAAACCCGGCGAACCCAGCTTGGCTCAAAACAACCGTGCCTTTCACCTCCTCCTCATGGGCGGTGTGCCCATCGACTTTGCCAACGCCGACGGCGAACCCGACAGTGACGACGCCCGCTTGATCGACTTTCAGAATCCGGCTAACAACGACTTCCTCGTCGTCAACCAGTTCACCATCACCGGCACCAAGCGCCCGCGCCGTCCCGACCTGGTCGCCTTCATCAATGGCCTGCCACTCTTCAACATCGAGCTGAAGAACCCCGCCGACGAAACTACCGACGTCTGGGAAGCCTACGATCAGATCCAGACCTACAAGGACGAGATCAGCGACCTCTACGTCTTCAACGAAGCCCTCGTCGTCAGCGACGGCACGAACGCCAGCATCGGCTCCCTCACCGCCAACCAGGAATGGTTCATGCCCTGGCGCACCATTGCCAACGAGGACGACAAACCGCAGCTTGAATACCAGCTCGAAACCCTCATCCGCGGCTTCTTCAATCCCGCCTACCTCCTCGAGTACCTCCGCTACTTCATCCTCTTCGAGCAGGACGGCGACCAGCTCATCAAGAAGATCGCCGGTTACCACCAGTTCCACGGCGTCCGCGAAGCTGTTCGTACTACTTTAATTGCATCAAAACAAACAGATATTGACGTGATTCAAGAACCTCGTGCAACTTATGGAAAAGTAGTTGAAAAAGGTTCTAAAAAAGCTGGAGTATTCTGGCATACTCAGGGATCTGGAAAAAGTATCTCAATGGCATGCTACGCAGGTATGCTACTCCAGCAGGCGGAGATGAATAATCCCACTCTCGTTGTTGTAACGGACCGAAATGAACTAGATGGCCAACTTTACCAACAATTCTGTGCCGCAAGTGACCTACTTAAACAATCACCCGAACAAGCTGAAAGCCGGGAGCAACTTAGAGAGAAACTTTCAATACGGCAGTCAGGTGGTATAATTTTCACTACTGTACAAAAGTTTTCTCTACTGAATGGTGAGCAACATCACCCCTCATTGTGTGAAAGGCACAATGTGGTTGTCATTTCTGATGAAGCACATCGAAGCCAATATGGTACAACGGCAACTCTGGATACAAGAACTGGGGAGTACAAATATGGTTTTGCCAAACACATGAGAGATGCACTGCCAAATGCATCCTTCATAGGATTTACAGGAACTCCGATAGAAAGAGAGGACAAAGATACCAGAGGAGTATTTGGTGATTACGTAAGCATTTATGACATCCAGGATGCTGTAGATGATAGAGCAACGGTAGAAATTTTCTATGAAAGCCGTTTGGCCAAACTGGATATCAATCGATCAAAGATTGAAGAACTGAACCAAGATGTTGAAGACATCATTGAAGATGAGGAAGACATTGCCACGAGAGAAAAAACAAAAGGAAAGTGGACCGAGCTAGCCAAACTGGTAGGAGCAGAAGAGCGGATTAAAGAAATTGCTCAAGATATCATCCAACATTTTACGACAAGAACTGAAGCCTTAGAAGGAAAAGCGATGATCGTCTGCATGAGCCGGGACATTTGTGTATCACTGTTTCAAGAGATCATCAAACTTAGAAAAGAATGGACTGGCACTCGTAGAGTGAAAAACGGGCATGATATTGGATTTAATCCAGATGACGGCACTATCCGTATCGTAATGACAGGGAATGCTACTGACATGAAAGAGCTTCAAGACCACGTCTATACTAAAAAAGAAAAGAAGCGTTTGGAAAATAGATTCAAGGATCCTGATGATTCTTTGAAATTAGTGATAGTCCGTGACATGTGGTTGACAGGTTTTGATGCACCCTGTTGCCACACCATGTACATCGACAAGCCCATGCGAGGGCACAATCTGGCTCAGTCCATTGCAAGAGTGAATCGAGTATTTAAAGATAAACCTGGTGGGCTCATAGTAGACTACATAGGCATTGCTGGAGATCTTAAACGTGCAGTTAAGACCTATACGGATGCCAAAGGCAAAGGACAACCGACTGTCAATGCACATGATGCGTTGAGTGTGCTCTTGGAAAAAATGGATGTGATCCGTGCGATGTATAGTGGCTTTAACTACTCAGCCTATACAACTGATCCACTCAAAGTACTAGTACCAGCAGCAAATTACATACTGAATATCGAGAATATAGAAGGAAAGAGGGATGGTAAAAAGCGTTATGCCGACGCCATGGCTAGTGTCACAAAGTCCTACTCCCTCTGTTGCACACTGAATGAAGCAGCCGAACTGCGTAAAGAAATTGCCTTTTTCTCTGCGGTTAAGGCTGTGATTATTAAAGATTCAACAACAAAAACAAAGCCTGCTGAGAAAACACAGGAGACTGTTTTAAAGCAGATTCTGGACAACGCTGTACTTTCCGAGGGTGTGATGGATGTCTTTGCATTAGCTGGCCTCGAAAAGCCTGAAATTAGCTTAATCTCAGATGAATTTCTGGAAGACATCAAGAATATCCCTGAGCAGAATCTTGCAGTTGAACTCCTTGAACGGCTTCTCAGAGACCAAATTCGGTCCAGAAGCCGAAGAAATGTTGTTCAAGAAAAAAAGTTTGGAGACCGTTTGATGGAAACTCTCATCGCTTATCACAATCGTTCCATCGAGACAGCACAAGTCATCGAAGAAATGATCAAGATGGCAAAAGAGTTTCAGGAAGCGATCAAAAGAGATGAAGTGCTGGGTCTATCACCAGATGAAGTCGCCTTTTACGATGCACTGTCAGAACAACCGGAAGTGCAAACTGCAATGGGAGATGAAACATTGAAAAACCTAGCTTCTGAACTCACAGAAAAACTGAGAAATAGTACAACTGTAGATTGGCAAGTTCGGGAAAGTATAAGAGCAAGAATGCGTCTTCTGATCAAAAGGCTTCTGAAGAAATACAAATACCCTCCTGAAGGGCAAGAATCAGCTGTCTTCAGAGTCATACAACAAGCTGAAGTTTTAGCAGACAATTGGTCTTCAAGAGCCTAATGTGGTGCAAGGTCTAGAATTTTAAAGCCGTACTAACCTTATGTTTCTTAGTCTCGATTCAATTGTAAATAATCACAACCATCTATAGTTCCGATAATTTTCAAAATCTGTGTTTGGTATTCCATCAACAGAGGTCTTCGATTGGTAAACAACTCGAGGATAGCAAATGATCGTCCTTTCAGGTTTTGTTGATATCTGAGGTTTTTATCAGCAGTTAGAAAGACATCAAACTGCCCTTCAATGACCTTCAACAGTTCCCCGTTCTTAATTCCTGCCAAACCCAGATCTTTGACTGAGGAAACCTCATGTTCGATTAGCAATTCAGTCAGAAAGGCAATCGGCAGGTTTTCATCGATAAGAATCCGCATCAATCATCCCTGGCCAGTTTCATGAATGCCTCTGCATTCTCTCTGGAAACGGTTGGGAATTCTATGAGAAATTCATCCAAAGGAATTCCATCATCAAGGTATTCGAGAAGAGTTTGAGCTGGCACACGTGTTCCTTGAAAAACAAGAGTTCCACCTAAAACCTCTGGGTCTGAGTGAACAGGACTGTGAAGCAACGTGACCATATGATTCAATCATTGCTTAAGGGGAGACTTTTTCAATTCAGAAAATCATGTGAATGGTTACGGAAAAACCTCGATCATGCTCATTCAACAAATTCCAACGAAGTTGAAGAGAAGATTGAAAGAGATCTCTATTACCTCTAAATCTACAAAGACTCTGTTATATTAATTTCTGATGAAGCCCAGCTTTCGTGTTCTCCTGCCATTGTTGATTTCGATCACACCTTTGTGGCTTGAGGCTTCGCTTCCGGAATACGATTGGCAACCTTTTCAGAAGGTCGTTCGGCCAGAGGTTCCCAATGCGGGAGAAGGTTGGAAAAAGAATGTGATCGATTCCTACGTAGCTGAAAAGCACGAAGAGCAAAGTCTACAACCTCGGCCGGAAACCTCGAAAGCAACTTGGTTGCGAAGGGTTTATCTGAACTTGATCGGGCTCAGTCCAACTCCTGAAGAACAGGAAGCTTTTCTCGAAGATGAATCGGAAGATGCCTACGAAAAGGTGGTGGAGGATCTGCTATCCAGACCTGCCCATGGTGAACGTTGGGGGCGGCATTGGATGGACATTTGGCGATACAGTGACTGGGCGGGTTACAAGAAGGAACTTCGGGATAGTCAGCGTCACATCTGGCACTGGCGGGACTGGATCATTGAAGCTCTCAACGAAGACATAGGCTATGACCAGATGATCCGGGAGATGTTTGCTGCAGATGAGTTGTACCCGGAAGATGCCAAGAAGATTCGGGCCACTGGATACTTGGCAAGAAACTACTATCGGAACCGAAACCAGTGGCTGGATAATGTGGTAACGCATACGTCTCAGGGATTTCTCGGGATCACCTTAGGCTGTGCAAAGTGCCACGAGCACATGTATGACAACTTTACGATGGAGGATTATTATGCCTTTCGGGCCGTCTTTGAATCCTATCAGGTTCGGACGGATCGTGTTCCGGGTGAACTTGATGTGATGAAGTTAGGCATGCCTCGTGCCTATGATTCAGCAATCAAAGCCAGCACCTTCATGTTTGATCAAGGCGACGAACGTTATCCGCTCAAGGACAAAGCCATTCCTCCCGGAAGACCCGCAATCTTTGGTGGCAAATTGGAACTCAAAGAAATCCTTTTGCCAACGAAAGCCTTCCAACCGGATCGCCGCGACTTCGTCATTGAAGAATTACGAGCACAGGCTCAAAAGAAATTGGATGCCGCCAAGAGTTGCCTGGAAAAGGAGGCGGCCCAAAAGAATCTGAATGCTCTCGAAGCTCTTCTGGCCATCGAAAAACTGGAAGACCAAGAGTCCGAAGAATGGAAAGCCTCTGCTCAAAACCTAGTACAACTCCAACGGGAAAACAAGGTCGCGGCAGCCAAGGTAAAACTGGAGATTTCCAGAACCAGTTTGGAAAAAGCCAAAACGGATTTAGCCTCAGCCGAAGAGAAGAAAAACAAAACTCTGATTACCAGAAGCAAGAAGGCCAAAACAACAGCAGAGAAAGCGATCAAGGGTGCTCAAAAAGCTCTGGATGCAGCCGAAAAGAAATTAACCGAAAAGCCGTCCACCCAATACACACCAAGGGAAGTCAAAAAGTATCCCAACCGGAGTTCTGGTCGACGTACTGCTTTTGCAAATTGGCTCACGGACAAAAAGAACCCTCTGACGGCCAGGGTTGCAGTCAACCACATATGGTTACGGCATTTTGGTCAGGCGATTGTGCCATCCGTCAATGAGTTTGGCTCTTTCGGAAAGGAACCCTCGCATCCCGCACTCCTCGATTGGTTGGCCTCGGAGTTCATGGAGAACGGCTGGAGCATGAAGAAACTACACAAGGAAATCGTTCTGAGTGCGACCTATCGCATGAGTTCCACTCCCGATGAAGATAATGCTGCCATCGATCCCGACAACCAGTTCCTCTGGCGAATGCCTTCCCGAAGAATGGAAGGTGAAATTGTGCGGGACAACTTGCTGCACATTGCGGGGACTCTCGACACTACAATGGGTGGCCCCGACATTCCCAACACGGAAGCCCAGACATCGAAACGTCGCAGTATTTACCTGCGGCATGCTCACGAAAAACTGGTCGAGTTTGTCCAGATCTTTGATGGCCCCAAAGTCACGGAATGCTATCAGCGAGACGTCACTGTTCAACCTCACCAAGCCCTGGCCTTGGCCAACAGCAAGTTGACTTTTGATCAAGCCAAAGTCCTGGCCAAGACACTGAACTCTGAATCCTGCACCAAAGGCGTTGACTTCGTCCGAAACGCCTTTCTACACATCCTTTCCAGAGAACCCAAACCCGAAGAGCAAAAGCTGTGCATGGAATTCCTTCAAGATGGCAACAAACAACACAACCTGCTCATGGTTCTCTTTAACCACAACGACTTTATCACCATCCGATGAAACACCTGTCCCGACGCAATTTTCTCGCAGACACTGGCATGGGAATGACGGGGATGGCCCTTTCTACATTGCTGTTTCAGGATGGTGTTCTCAAAGCTGCCAACGGTCCACTTCATGGCCCCGAATCTGGCCCTCACCATCCTCCAAAAGCCAAGTCCGTGATTTGGATTTTTCTGATTGGCGGACTCAGCCATATGGAGAGCTTTGATCCCAAGCCCGCCCTGACCCAATACGGCGGTAAAACGATTGATGAGACTCCTTTCGCCAAAGAGATTCTCGACGAAAAGAAAATCAACGAGATCCTACTGGACCCCAAGAAAGCCGAACGAAAAGTATATAAAAAAATCATGCCCCTGCAGACGGGGTTCAAAAAGTATGGCCAGAGTGGTCTGGAATTTAGCGACTGGTTTCCTCACATTGGAGCACAGGCCGACAACGTAACTTTGGCACGGGGAATGTGGACCATCGATAACAACCACGGAGCCCAATTGACTTTCCACACAGGCCGCAAGATTACGGAAGGGGCTTACCCGACAGTCGGAGCCTGGGCCAGCTATGGATTGGGAACAGGCAACAGGAACTTACCGGAATTTGTGGTTCTGGGTACACCCAGTGCGGATTGCTGTGGTGCTGCCTTTACGCATGGTGCCGCCTATCTTGGGCCGGAACATGGAGGTGTCCGCATGAAGGTCGACTCCAAAGCCCCCCTCTCCTTCGTTCGTCCCGCAGATGAGAAGTTCACACTAGAGGAACAAAAGGCCAACTTTTCTCTTCTCGGAAAACTGAATCGAATGGCTGGCATTGAATATCCGGATGATGCCCAACTGCAGGCTCGGATCAAATCCTATGAACTGGCCTTCGAAATGCAGTCCGCTGTACCGGAAGTGATGGATTTCTCCAAAGAACCCAAGCACATTCACGAACTCTACGGCACCGGAAATCCCAAGACCCAGGATTTTGGTAAAAAGTGTCTGGCTGCCCGTCGGTTAGTGGAACGAGGTGTTCGCTTCATTCAGCTGTTTCATGGTTATTCAGGGGGTGCTGGAGGTTGGGATGCTCATAGGGACATCAAGAGGGCACATGCGAAGAGAGCTGGCGAAATGGACCAACCCGTCGGAGCCTTGATCGCCGACCTCAAGCAACGCGGACTCCTCGACGACACCATGGTCGTCCTCGGCTCTGAATTTGGCCGAACGCCCGGTGCGGAATTTCGCAAAGGCCAGACCAATGTACAAGGAACCGGCAGAGACCACCACCCACACGGCTTCACCGTCCTCATGGCAGGGGGCGGTGTCAAAAAGGGTCATATCCATGGCGCAACCGATGAACTCGGTTTCCATGCTATTGAAGGCCGCCATTATGTCACTGACCTTCACGCCACCGTCCTTCACCAACTTGGCCTCGATCCTCATCGTCTGGAAGTTCCAGGAAGAAAACGCCTCGAACGCGACTTCGGTGAAATCATGCACGGAGTGTTGGCGTGATTATGGGAGGAGCGGGTTCCCAACCGCCCAGGCGATTAGGAAATCGCCCCTCCGCAATGCC
>CAYSOI010000067.1:0-5683 GCA_964432425.1 uncultured Opitutales bacterium
GTTAGCATGAAAGAGTTTCGGAAATTTATTATGAGAGAGATAGTATAACAGTACCCTGGTGCTCCAGAATATGCGGGACTGAGCTTGCTGGCACGCCTTCCAGGGTGCATTATTTTATTGCTTGTTCATGGGGTGCCGTTCGTTCCTCACTTAACCCCATGCTAATGGCTGTAATCCCTTCGGGATATTGAGATTGTTACTATTTCTTGGTATCCAAACTATTTAGGGATCTATTTTTCTTACCGGTAAGAATAGGACACTGAGAGCCTACTTTTTGCGGGCTTTTTTTCTGCGTTCTTTGCCTTGCAGGAGGCTGTACTTGATGGCCATGGTCAGGGTGAGGACCAAGAGCCAGAGGACGGCCGGGTGTTGCAGTGGGGAGTCAAAAAATGCCTGGATTCCCACGATGGAGCAACTGAGGAACAGCCAGCGTGTAATGGAGGAGGTGGCTCCTGAATTCCACACTCGGTAGAGCAAGCCCAGCAATGGGCATACCCAGGCAATCACACCCAACCACCCCAGTTCAACCCAGTATTCAAGGTAATCGTTGTAGGCAAAACGAGTGACGGTAATCTGAGTGTTCTCCCTGGCCATTTTGTCGGCCCGCACTTCGACTGGATGATAGATCCCTTTGTAAAAGAAGTTAAGGCGAACACTGTGGGACCCAACACCTGTCGCACTGACACCAATTCCACCGGGACTTTCATGGTGAAAGACTTCGACGTTATCGATATCCAGGGTGGCTCCTGCAGCTTTGCCGTATTTGGAACTCCTGCGAATGGAGAAGTTGCCATCTTTGTAGTCCCAATAGGGGGCGGAAATGTAGTAACTCTTCCAATCCGTTCCTGGTCTGGCCAGTAGGAATTCCTGGAATTTATTATGTTCTTCCGGGCCCATTTCCAGAGATAGTCCGGGCGGGTCGTTCTCATCAATGATGTTTGCACCCCGCCTGGCCCGGATCAGGAACGTGTAGAACTGACCATCCTTCAGGTAGGCTTTCTGAGAAATCAAACGAAAGTAGGGGCCATTCAGGTAGTCCGCCCAAATGCTGTTGGAGTCAAATTTTCCAACATGGATACGGGCAAAGTTGAAGTCCATTTCAAGGGAATTGGGCAAAGCATCAATGACGCCTCCGTCTTTCTGCTTGGTCACCTGAGTTTGCAGACCGTCGCCAAATGGAGAGGTTTTGCCATCTGCATAATTTTGAATCTCGACGGTATTGCGGTCATAGATTTCCCAGAGCCAACCCGCGTTGTCTTTTGCGACCTGACCTTCCTCCTCTTTCAATGATTTGAAGTTCCAGTTCAACAAACTCGGGATTTCCGGGTCATCCAGGCGCAGAATGTTGGCATCCGGGTCCAGAAATACTTTTACGGTTCTTTCATCGAGAACGATTTGATTCAGGTAGACCAGAAAGGTGATTTCGGTCGAACGTTGCCGCCAGAGCCGAAAATCCGGATCCCATGGAAACTTCAGGGGCCGGTTGTAATGTACGGCGTATTCGACATTGTTGGGCAAGTCCTGCGATTGAGGAAAGGCCGCAAAGTTTGGGCGAAAACGTACGGTGCGTGTATCGACATGCACGATTTCCGAAAACCCTGGATGCAGCGGCAGGTGTTTTTCCTGAAACTTCTCTCCGGCAAATTTTTCACTGAATACGGTTTCATAGGAACCAAGGCCCCAGCCCCAGTAATTGCGTTGTTCTCCCATTTTTTGGGTGTCTTCCCGGATGGCATTGCGAAGCCAGGGTTCCGGCATGGATTCTCCCCCGAGTTCTTCCCATTGAGCCAGTAATTTCTGAGGTCCTGTCTGTTTCCAGAGCTGCCATCCGCCCCATCCAAGAAAGATAACCAGGCTGACCCCCAGAATTAATAAGAACATGCCGAACTGCCACCCACCCATGAACTTGAAGCGTTGGAAGGCTTTTTGTATGCCCATTCCCAGTAGGACGATGCCCAGTATGCCAGCTCCCAAGCCTCCCATTTGTGGTGCTCCGATAATGACTGCCGCCAAGATCAATAAGGAGAGAAGCAAGGGCAGCCACCAGGAGTTTCGGTACTCCCTTTTATGAACACGTCGCAGATTATACTCAAACAAGCTCAAGCCCGCTCCAGCACACAACACTCCAAAGCTGGCCCAGAATCCGGGATGATCAAATCCGGCAAAACTTTCTCCCGATCCTGCCCACACTCCCAGCAATTTGGTCTGACCGGTCAGATGCAGAATCAACCCGACCACACTCAAACCTACGCCAGTATAAAACACCCATTGCAAAACCTCCCGAATCCTCTCCCGGTTCATTAACCAAACCACAACAGCTCCCATGGCAATGGAGCCACACAACACCGCCCCTTCCCGAACCGCGATCCAGCGTTCCATACTCACTGGTCGCCAGGCACTGGTATTCCAGACCTCTTTGATCCTGGTCAGCACTTCATTGCCCAGTTCGTTTGGAACCATAACGAACTGCGGGTAACTGAGCCCGGCCAAAAGCCCCAGCAGCAGAAAGACAAAACTCCCGACAAACCACCAGCCCCGCTTTCTTTGAATGGCTTCATTGCGGATCGCCGCCACCATGAGCGGAATGTTCAAAAACGCCAACAGTGGCCACCAGGTTTTCACCAATAGGGCCCCTGCATTCCACAGCAAGGCACCGCTGACAATCAGAGCCATGTTCAGCCAAATGATCCACCTCTGGTACTTTTCCAGCAGCATTACCAATCCAACCTTTCTCCGGATGCATAGTGTTCAGAAAGGTCTGCCAGGTGCAGTTGCAGGGATTTTCCGGTTTCCGGGTGAAGGAATTCCGGGGCAAGGTCACACAATGGCAGCAACACAAAATCCCGTTCCACAACGCCTGGATGTGGCAAGGTCAGTTCCTGTGAATTCTTTTGCACAAGGTCTCCATAAAGCAGCAAATCCAGATCAATCAATCTCGGACCGTTCTGGCACAACACTTTCTTGCCCAGTTCGGTTTCGATGTTCTGTAGAATTTGGAGCAATGCCTCGGGGGATGCATCGGTTTTGATTTCGATGACAGCATTGAGAAAGTCATCCTGATCGGCAAATCCGTAGGGTTTGGTCCGGTACAATTTGGATTTGTTCACGACCTGACATCCAGCTTCGGGCAGTTTTTCTACCGCCGCTGCAAAAGTTTGGGCCGGGTTACCCAGGTTTGCCCCAAGACCGATAAAAATCCTAACGCCTGACATGGAAACGAATCGCGGAAAGTTCGAGTTTTCCGGTGTATCTGGGTTTGTCCAGCGTGAGGTCAATGGCATCGGCCCGAAACTTCTGCTTGAGATACTCGGCCAGATGGTGAGCCAAATGCTCCAGTGTGTTTCCCCGGTGTTCGCCACAATACTCCCGCACGGCCTCAATGATGTGAACATAATCCACACCTCCGGCCAAATCATCGGAGCCAATGACTTCCGCAAAATCGCCTTCCATCTGAAGTGAAATGCGGATCCCCTGTTCCGCCACCTTTTCCTCTGCATGGATGCCGATACGGGTTCGGGTTTCAATGTCCTCAAGAATCAGGCGGCTTTTCGTGCCTTTTGAGGCTCTGAGCAAGTGCTGGGTGGCCAGGGCTTGTGTGGTTTCCTGGACATCATGGACCCGGAGGATCTCCGCACCTTCCTGAGCGGCATGAAGGGCAGCCGTCAACGAAGCGCCCACTCTCTCTTCCACCGGTACGTCAAAGGTTTTTCCAATCCAGGACTTTCGGGACGCTCCGATGAGGACGCCATGATTGTGTCCGCAAAATTTTGAAGTATTTCGAAGCAATTCAATGCTCTGGTTGGGCGTCTTCCCAAAGCCTATGCCAGGATCGACCCAGTAGCGGGGAATGTCGAAGTATTCCAGGATTTTGTGTTGTTTGGAAAAGAAGTCATAAACCGTTTTTACCACCCCCTTTTCTCCATAGTCGGTATGCTTCTGCATCTCAGCGGGTGGGGCAGAAGTGTGCATCAGGACTAGGCCACATTGATGCTCTTGGGCGGCTTGGTACAATTCCGTGCTGCCTCCCATGATGTCATTGATGATGTGGGCTCCAGCTTCCATGGCCGCGACTTGCACTTCGATTTTGCAGGAGTCCACGGAAATCAGAAACTGATCCTTCGGAAGTTCTTTCAGGACGGGAAGCAAGCGGTCCAGCTCTTCCTCCACCGAGATGGTTTCACTACCGGGTCTTGTACTTTCGGCACCGAGATCAATGATGGAGGCACCTTGCTTCACCATTTGCTGCACTCGTTGTAGGGCCGCCTCCGGCGAATTGTACTTGCCGCCATCGCTGAAGGAGTCTGGGGTCAGGTTGAGGATTCCCATAACATTGACCGGATGGAAGGTTGCCACCAAGCCATTAAAATTCCTTGTGATCAGGTGCCTCATGATTCTGTGTACTTGGCCTTTTCAAAAATGGCGGACAATTCTTCAAATGCTTTGCGGCTGGAAGGTTGCCAGTCCTGACCCTGAATGCGGTCGATCCTGGCGATTTCCTTACCGGAACCACAAACAAGGATTTCTTCAAATTCGGGGAGTTGTTGCATGGGGATTTGGGCCGGGCACCATTGCCAGTTTGTACCATTGAGGTTTTCCGAGAGGACTTGTCGAGTGATTCCCGGCAGACAATGAGACTCTGGTGTCAGGATTTGGTTCCCTTTGATGAACAAAAGGTTGGTCGTGGCCCCTTCCAGAAAATACCCCTCTGGATCAATCAGGAGTAACTCATGCCGGTTGCGGTCAAAGTTCTGCAGGCGGTCCTTCAGCGGAGTATCCATCAGGGACTTCGCTTCCGGGAGATGTCTTTGTACGGTTTCCGGAATGCCTTCCAATTCGGCATTTTTCCCTTTTTGGGGATAGGAAACCAGAGACAGACCTTCCGGTATGATGGCAACACGAAGCATGGTCCCGGCATCCAGCTTTGACGTGGCCTCCAGTATTTTCTCTTCCACAAACTCCCTTGGCAAAACGGGGGAGACCTTGAGGAGTGCCAGGCTGTTCTCCAACCGATTCAAATGCCGCTGCAGAAAGATGGGGCGAGGAGGTGAGCCATCGATCAATATGGTGGTGTAGGCACCTTCGTGCCCCCATGGATCCATCGGCTGGGCCGCGTCACCTTCGGGTGTCCAGAGTATTGCGTATGATTTCGACTCCATATTCAGTAAGGAAAGAATCCGGGTGATATTGTAGCCCGGAGATGCTTTGTGAATCCTTTAGTTCAAAAGATAAAGGGATCGTTTTGTTTTCATCCCAAGCCGTGACTTGGATATTGGGGGGAAGGGAAGTGGTGTCGACCTGCAGGGAATGGTAACGCCCCACCTTGAGCACTTCGGGCAAGCCTTGGTAGGTTTGGGAATTGGGGTCGCAGTGGATCGGTGTCTGTACTCCATGCAACACTTTGGGCTGCCGTATGATTTCCGCCCCTTCGGCATGGAGAATCATCTGAAAACCCAGGCAGACACCCACGACGGGAATGTGTCTTTCTTTGGCTTCCTGATAAAGATCCAGTGATGCCGGATAATCTCTGGGGTGTCCAGGACCGGGGGAAAGCACCAGGGCGGTTGTGTCGGAGGTTAGAGAGTGGGGAGTTGGCGGAGATTGCTGGACCTTCACCTCTCCAAAATTGTGCAGGAGATGGACCAGGTTGCCCGTGAAAGAGTCTCTATGATCGAGGACGAGGATC
>CAYSOI010000067.1:5783-7915 GCA_964432425.1 uncultured Opitutales bacterium
CGGTTTTCGTTGTACTCGTACTCGGGGGTGGAATCTACGACGATGCCGCCTCCGGCCTGGATGTGGGCGGAAGATGCGGTTTGGATCAGAGTTCGGATGATGAGGTTGAGGTGGAGGTCGCCGTTATCATGGAAAGTGCCGTAGGAGCCTGTGTAGGGACCGCGGAAGGTGGGTTCAAGTTGGTCGATGATTTCAATGGTGCGGTGTTTGGGGCAACCGGTGATGGTGCCGCCGGGTAACATGGCTCGGAGGATGTCGGCAGTGGATTGATGGGGCAGGAGTTTGCCGGAGAGGGTGGTTACGAGGTGATGCAGGTGAGCGTAATTCTCAACATCCCGGAGCTTGTCGATTTGGACGCTGCCAGGTTGGCAAATGTTGGAGAGGTCGTTTCGTTCGAGGTCGATGAGCATGTTGTGCTCGGCGGTTTCCTTGGGGTCATTGAGCAGTTGGGAACCTTGCTCTTCTTCGGAAAGTTTTGGATCTCTGGGAATGGTGCCGCCGATGGGCTTGGTCAGAATGTTTTCGCCTTCTTTGTGAATGACGGTTTCGGGTGAGCAACTGATCAACGAGAAGTCATCCCAGACCATGGCGAAGGCTTCCGGAGCTGGATTGGCTTTGGCCAATTTTTGAAACGCAGTCCATGGCGGTAGGGGAGAACTTGTGTTGTACCGCATGGAAATTTTGATTTGGTAGGTGTTGCCATCGAGTATGTGTTCCCTGGCCTGATGGAAGATTTGGGTGTATTCTTCCAGGGACAGGTTGCAGTGGATCTCCGTTTTGGCTTCTGGAAACGGGATGAGATTGGTTGGGGTGGCAATGGCGATCTTGGCAATTTCCACGGCCCGGTCTGGAAGGTGGGATTGAATTTCCAGATTCTTCCCGGAAATTCGGATGCGGCTGGCAGGCCGAGCCAGCAAGGCCGCAGGTAAGTTGAGGTCTTGGGGCGCTTGGCAACGCACACCAAAGTTTTTCGCCAGAATTTCATATCCCAAAAAACCCACTCGGAATGGAAACGCCGGAGCATCGACTTCAATCGGGTCCAGGAGTTTGGAAAAGGCATCGGGGTCTTCCGGATTGTCGATTCTCTGGACGGATGGGAAGTCGAGGTACGCTTCAAATGCATTACCTTCCTCTCCCCAGGATGGATGCAGGCAGATCCTGGGTCCCAATTGGGAAAGCACCTCAAAGGGTTGGGGATGTTGAATGTTTACGGTGATCATATACTCAGAAGCCGGGCGGTATTGTCGTGGAGAATTGCCTGGTGGTCGGATGGGCTGAGTTTCAGGTTGTTGATTTCTTCAAGGTAGGGTTGGAAGTTGGCTTTTTTTTGGGTTCTGGGGTAGAGTCGCAGGGGGTAGTCGGAGCCGTAGAGGATGCGGTTGGGGCCGATGGTTTGGAGGACTTGGTGGAAGATGGTGGAGTCGTAGAGGAGGGGGGAGGCGGCGGTGTCGTAGTGGACGTTTTGGAGTTTTCCCTGGATGGCGGGGTTGAGTTCGTAAAAGGGCAGGAGTCCTCCCCAGTGGGCGTAGATGAGTTTGGCGTCCGGGTATTGTTCGGCCAGCCAGACGTAGTCCTGAAGTGGGGTTTCGACTTTTGTTGGGTAGGGGCGGCCAACGGGTTCGGTGACGTGGAGGTTGATGGGGAGTTTGGCGTCACAGGCGGCTTCCATGATGTTTTGCCAGCAGGCATCGCGTAGGGTGTGCCCTTGTACTTGCGGGTGGATTTCGCCGATGCCTTGGAAGTCATGGTCTTTGGCCCAGTGTACGGTGTCGGTTGCAACTTTACCGGCGGAGGCGTTCAGGGTGGCGAAGGCGATGAAGCGGTCGGGATGTTGGCGAATGGCGGCAAGGTACCATTGGTTTTGTTCTGTGCAGGTGTCGTGGTTTTGCCAGTACCAGCCGAGGAGGATGGCTTTATCGATGCTGGCGGCATCCATGTCTTGCAGGAAGGTGTCGATGTCGGCCCAGCCTTGAATGGAGGGTTTGCCGAGGGGGGCGACACAATCGGCCCAGTGGGTTTCGTTTCGGCTGAGTGCCCACTCTCTCGGGTTTTGAAAGACCGACTCCGGGTAGTAGTGAGTGTGGGCGTCGATGATGGGCATTGGGGAGAGTGGGGAGTAGAGAGTAGAGAGT
>CAYSOI010000067.1:8015-13658 GCA_964432425.1 uncultured Opitutales bacterium
ACTTTTGATAAATTGATTCGCAATGGCCAACATAGGGTTTATTTCAACCAGATTTGCAGGGCAGGATGGAGTGTCACTGGAAAGTGCCAAATGGGCTGAAGTGCTCTGGGAGGACTGGGAGCATGTAAATTTCTGGTACAGTGGGCGGAATGACCGCCATCCAGATTTCAGTTATTGTGTGCCGGAGGCGTACTTTGGGTTTATTGAAAATGAATGGATCAATGAAAGGATCTGGGGGAAGACTTCCCGTAGTCGTTTGGTTAGCGACCGGATGATGGAAATGGCCCGATTTTTGAAGGGGACGTTATACGAGTTTGTGGAGAAGTTTGATATTGATGTGGTGATTCCTCAGAATGTGCTCTCGATCCCGATGCATGTGCCTCTGGGGATTGCGGTGACGGAGTTTCTGATGGAGACGGGAATGCCTGCAATTGCCCATCATCATGATTTTTATTGGGAGAGAGTGCGGTTCAGCATCAGTGGTGTTCTGGACTATCTGGACATGGCGTTTCCTCCCCGGTTGCCCAATGTCCGGGATGTGGTGATCAATCAGGCTGCACAGGAACAATTGGCTTTGCGAAAAGGGATCTCTTCTACGGTGATTCCCAATGTTTTCCGGTTTGAACAGTCTCCACCCGAAGCGGATGCTTACTCTGCGGACATTCGGGAGGAGTTGGGTTTGGCGGAGGATGATTATTTGGTTCTGCAACCTACACGGGTTGTGCCTCGTAAGGGGATTGAGCATTCGATCAAGTTGCTCAGTTTGCTGGGGGAACCGCGTTGTAAACTGGTTGTTTCTCATGAAGCCGGTGACGAAGGGTCGGAGTATCAGGATTTGCTGGCAGACTTGGCTGCGGAGGAGAATGTTGACCTGCGATTTGTTTCTGACCGCATTGGGGAAGTGCGGCAGCGTGACTCTTCGGGTAAGAAAATTTACACACTCTGGGATCTCTACGCTCATTCGGATCTGGTGACCTATCCCAGTCTTTATGAAGGGTTTGGAAATGCTTTGCTGGAGGCGATTTATTTTCGGTCTCCGGTCATTGTGAACCGCTATTCCATCTTTGTGCAGGACATTGAGCCCAAGGGGTTCCGTTTGTTGTCGATGGATGGGTTTGTCACCCGTAAACTGGTGAATGAAGTGCAGAGAGTTCTGGAAGATGACCAGTATCGGGAGTCGATGGTGGCTCACAATTACGAAATCGCTTCGCGTTTTTATGGCTACAGGGTTTTGAGCGACCAGTTGAGGGCGTTGCTTGGAAACTTGCTTGGAGAACAAGGGGATTGAAGGCAGGTATCATGAGTGAGATTCCAACCAGTTTTCTGAAATTAGTTTCCCGTAGCCATCTCCAGGCGATTCGGGATCGGATGGCAAGGCTCTATGGGAAGGAAGATGTTCTGATTCTTCTAGAGCGTTTGTACTTCCTGATTGGCAGGTATGGGATGGATGGTGTCATGGAGTTGCCGAAAGATTTGTGGTCAGAGGAGGATGTGGTCCTGATCACCTATGCGGATCAGGTGAAGACGGAGGGCGAACCTCCTTTGCAAACACTGGAGAGGTTTTGTACGGAAAACCTGGAAGACCTGATCAATACCATCCACATTCTGCCTTTTTGCCCATGGTCTTCGGATGATGGGTTTTCGGTCATTGATTACCGGCAAGTTGCCCAGGAATATGGAGATTGGGAGGATGTGCAAAAGATTGGGGAGTCGTTTAACCTGATGTTCGATCTGGTGCTCAATCATTGTTCCATCCAGAGTCAATGGTTTCGGGACTTTCAAATCGGTATCCAGCCTGCCCGTCATTATTTTCATGAAAGAAACCCCGGCGAGGATTTATCCGCAGTCGTTCGCCCCCGGACTACGCCTTTGCTGACCTCCGTGCATACCCGGGAAGGGGAGACCTTTGTCTGGACGACCTTCAGTGCCGACCAGGTGGATTTAAATTGGGCGAACCCGGACGTCTTGTTCGAATTTCTGGATATCCTGTTGGACTACATTTCCAAGGGTTGCCGAATCATTCGATTGGATGCGATTGCTTTTCTCTGGAAGAAAAAAGGCACGGATTGTCTGCACCTGGAGGAAACGCACGAGGTGGTAAAACTTATTCGGGATTTCCTGGAGATTGTGGCTCCGGATGTCATTCTTCTTACAGAAACCAATGTGCCCCATGAAGAGAACATCAGTTACTTCGGAGATGGTGAAGATGAGGCTCACATGGTGTATCAATTCAGTTTGCCGCCGCTGTTGTTGCATGGGCTTCTGGAGGGAACTTCCCAACACTTGAGGGAATGGGCGGCTTCTTTGCCGGAACTTCCCCCCAAGTGTACTTTTTTGAATTTTACTGCCAGCCATGATGGCATTGGAGTCCGACCGCTTCAGGACATTCTGACCCACAAGCAAATTCTGGCCCTGGCCAAAAAGGTGAAGCAACGGGGAGGAAAAGTCTCCTCCCGCACTCTGCCGGACGGTTCCGAAAGCCCCTACGAACTCAACATCACTTACCTCTCCGCATTGGATGAACCCAAGAACCCGGAGCTGGGGATGCAGAGATTCCTTTGTTCTCAAGTCTTGGCTCTCTCACTGCAGGGCGTTCCGGCTCTCTATTTTCAAAGCCTGATCGGTGCGGAGAATGATTTGGAAGGTCTCCAGGAAACGGGCCGAAACCGTACCATCAATCGCAAGAAATGGGACGAATTTGAACTGGGCAAAACCCTGGCACATCTCCAAACCCGCCAATCTCAAGTCTTTGCCAAAATCCAGCACTTTCTCCGGGTCCGGATCGCCGAGCCCGCCTTTCACCCCAATGCCACTCAAGAGGTGTTGGATTATGGGGACTCCCTCTTTGGGGTTCTCCGAGAGGCCCTGACGGGGGAATCTTCGATCCTTTGTCTCTACAACTTTACCAGTAAGCCCCAAAAAGTTCCTGCCTTGGAAACCTCCGCGACGGATCTCCTCAGTGAAAAGGAATTTCCTGCCGGGGATGCTTTTCTGCTGGAGCCCTACCAAGCCGTCTGGTTGCGATACAACTGATGCTGGAGGACTTCAAGATTCGACTACAGGAAGGTCTGGAGTCCTTCGAGACCTTTGTGGTCGATGTCATTTATGATCGCCGGGATGACATGCTGGCTCAGACTTTTGGCACCTTCCTCAAATCCCTGTCCCTGCTATTCACTGGGATCGTCATGCTTCGCCAGAAGCTCTACAAATGGAAACTCCTCAAAAACGAGCCCTTGGGTTGCCTGGTGGTGGTTGTGGGAAACCTTACCGTAGGCGGCACTGGCAAGACACCGGTCGTAGAAATCTTTGCCCGAAATCTTTTGGAGCGTGGTCGCAAAGTCGCCATCCTGAGCCGAGGCTACAAAAGTAAAAAAGAACCGGGGTGGAGACGCTTTTGGCGTTGGATCACTCATCAGGAAGAACCCCCGCCCCGCATCGTAAGCGATGGAGAGAACGTACTTCTGGGACCCAAGGAAGCCGGAGATGAGCCCTTCATGCTGGCCAAAAACCTGCCTGGTGTTTGTGTGTTGACGGACAGCAACCGAGTCAAAGCCGGTTTTCATGCCGTCAAATACATGGGATGCGATACCCTGGTACTGGACGATGGTTTTCAATATTTTCCTCTCAAAGGTCGGCTGAACCTGCTCCTCATCGACAAAGGCAACCCTTTCGGAAACCAGAGCCTTCTCCCTCGTGGCATTCTCCGGGAGCCCATTGCCCACATGAAACGGGCCTCCTATATTTTTCTTACCAAATCCGATGGTGAACCCGACCCGGAACTCGTGGATACCATTCGGCACCATCATCCCAAGGTCGAAATCATTGAGTGCACTCACCAACCCCGTTACCTACAGAACATCAAGACCGGTGAACAATTGCCCGTGAGTGCTTTGCAGGGAACCCGCATCAGTGCATTCAGCGGCATCGCTACCCCGGAAAACTTTGAAGCCTCATTGTACAACTTTGGGGCCGAAATCGAAGTGCGTCACCGCTTTCTTGACCACCACTGGTTCTCCGGGAAAGAACTCACCGCCATTTGCGACGAAGCCCGTCGCCATCGAGTCGAAATGGTGGTCACCACCGAAAAAGACGCCGTTCGCCTCGATGATGATTTCAATCCACCTATCCCCTTTTACTACCTTCGCCTCGAAATCGACATCCTTAGCGGAGCCAAAGACTTCGAGGAAGCCGTCGCCCGGATCTGTTTCCCTCAGGAAGAAATCCGCATCCGGCAGAGGGAAGTCCGTGCGGAGGAGTGAAGAGCCTATTGAAGAATGAATACCAAGCCGACAGTTTATTTGGAAACCACGATTCCAAGTTATCTAAGTGCCAAGACTTCAAACAACTTGATTGTTGCTGGAGAACAAATGGTAACAAGACAATGGTGGGAAACTCGGAAGGATTCTTTTCAGCTTTATATATCGGACCTTGTTCTTCAGGAATCCTCGAAGGGAGATGCCTCTGCGGCTCAAAGAAGACTTGAATTGTGTAACAATCTTTCCTTGTTGGAAATCGACGAAGACGTCATATCCTTAACACAATTACTCCTCAGAAGTGGACTATTCCCTCCGAAGGCTTCCGCAGATGCAGGGCATATTGCAGTTGCTTCCAAGCATTCTATCGACTACCTTTTGACATGGAACTGTAAGCATATTGCCAATGCTCAATTGATTCGCCGGATCAGCAATATTGTTAGTGAAGCTGGTTATTATGTTCCCCTGATTTGCACACCCACTGAACTTTTTGAAGGACAATCTGATGATCGATAATGAAATCGTAAAGGAAGTAAGGAAAGCCAGGGAATCAATCCTGGAGTCTCACAACTGGGACATCGACGCAATGATGCGGGATTCGATGAAGCACCAATGGGAAAGCGGTAGGGAAATTGTCAATCTTGGTAAAAAGTCTATTGAACAAGGCGTTGCATCGAATGCATACCCTCTTCGCAGGCAGGCATAGGTTGGTGCAATCTACATACAGGAATCATTACAAACAGAGGAATTTTTCCACTCCACCCAATCCCTTCACCTATGAAAACCCCCATCTCTGCTTATCAGGAAACCAACGGCATGGTCTACTTTGCCCGAATGCTCGATAAAATCCGCAAGTACCACAACGGCGAGTTGCGGGAAGATTTTCATGACAACCTGGGGGTTCGGCTGGATGGTCGTTGTTTGAATCTGCTCCGGGTGGATTATGAGGATTTGGTAAAAAGAACGCTCGAAGGCGGCTCGGATGAAGAAATCCTTCAGTGGTGTTTTGAGCAGGGGCGGGAATTGAATAAAGATGATATTCAGGTATGGAATCAGTTCGCCACCAAAGTTGGATGGCAGGATGCGGCCACCCCGCTGGTGGAACAAAGAAAAGAGGAAAGTGGCCTCGCAGATCGGGATGATATCGTGACCATGTTTGAGTATTTTGAGCACGACGAGGGTCGGGAGTAATTCCAGCTGGGAGGGTGGACTTTCCAGTCCGCCTTTTCTTCGCTTGTATTCAAAACCAGAACGATCCTTCACTGCCGCGATGCCCATCATCCAACTCCATACTTCAATCCAGGCTCCCATTGAGCGGGTTTTTGATTTGGCCAGAAGCATTGATGCTCACATGGCTTCGACATCGCCCACCGGGGAACGTGCCGTGGCG
>CAYSOI010000068.1:0-9406 GCA_964432425.1 uncultured Opitutales bacterium
GACCTTAGCCGGAACTCAAAGCTTAAGAAATCAAAATATCCGTGAGAAATGCGGGTTAGAGCCTTATAGATTGGAGGCGAAAGCGGACAAGCGTCAGTTTTATCCAGAATTGGTACCTGCTTTTGTGGGTGACTCACGGCTGTTGAAACGAGGTGACGTTTTGTATCCGGATAAAAGAATTGCCCGAGGGTTTCCTGAGTTCTTTGGAGGCGAGTTGCCGGAGTTGGAAGGCAGTGGCCGTTTACATCTTGCAAATTGGCTAACCGAGTCGGAATCCATTCAATCTGCATTGTTGGCCAGAGCATTTGTGAACCGTGCCTGGCAAAATCTGTTTGGCGAAGCACTTTGCCGCACTCCCAAGGAATTGGGAAGACTTGGAGAAACCCCGGAAATGCCAGAGTTGATCGATGGACTTGCCGCCCGGTTTGTGAAAAGTGGTTGGTCCGTCAAATCCCTGATTCGTGAAATTGTGATGAGTGATGCGTATCAGCAATCATCGGTCATGAGTGGGGATAAGGATGCTCAGAATCGCTACTTCGCCCGCCAGAATGTTCGGCGTTTGCAAACTGAGCCGATCCTCAACGTGTTGGCCAGCATCCGTAGGGGAAAGCGTTTTGTTTCACCCGCAGAACGAGACTCTGAACTTCTTGGTGCCATCCATTATGCCAAGCACTTTGATTCCCCTACGACCGATGATCTTATCGAAAGGCGAACAGCTTCGATCACGCCTAGCCAGGCCTTGTTTCTGATGAATGAACCAACGGCAGCCCGACAAGTTGCTGGGGATTTGACTCGAAGAATTTTGAACCAATCCGGTAAAGCCGATTTCACAGAGATGTTATCGAAGGTTTACCAATCCGTTCTGCAACGTCCTCCCACGGAACAGGAGATCGAGTTTGCAGAAGGATTTGTTCAGCGTCGCAGGAAGCAAACTGGAGCAGAAAATCGTGTGGAAGAGATGAAGGAATTTGTGCACCTATTGCTGTGTGGAAACGAAGTGATCTACCTTGAATAAAATGATAAATCGCCGCCAATTTCTCAAAAGTACAACTGCCTCTGGTATCCTGGCTACTGGTAGTGGTTGGGCAAATGCAGGTACAGAATCCCTGCTTCATCATCCTGGCAAAGTGAAGAGTGTGATCTTCTACTACTGTCGTGGTGGTCCTGCTCAGGGGCATACTTTTGATCCTCCCAAAGAGATTGAGAACCCGGATCTCCATCCCTTTAAATTCCAACAATGTGGTCAGTCTGGGTTGGAAATCAGTGAACTCTTTCCCCACCTGCAAAAACGTGCTGATGACTTGTGTCTGATCCGATCAGGCTATGGTGCAAAAGCCACACATGCAGAAGGTGGAGTTCATGTGTTTACCGGTGCGAGTTCCCTTGGAGCAAGTCTTGGAGCATGGATGCTTTATGGGATGGGCAGCGGGAATCCGGATTTGCCTGGGTATGTTTTGCTGACTGGACGTGTCGAGGGTGACAAGTGGGCGTTGGACGATGGTGCCGTGCATGGTGGCCCAAGAGCCATTGGTGCGGGTGGACTACCGCCATCTTTGCAGGCACAAGTGATCCGTGACCTTGAAAAGCCGATTGCGAATCTTGGAACGATGGATTCCAAAGAGATTCAGCAGCGATGGTTGAAGGAACTCGCTGCCATGAATAGCGAATTTACCAAGCGACATCCCAATGTGGATGAACTCAGTTCTCGAATCGAGTCCTATCAAACCGCTTATCGGATGCAGACAGCCGCACCGGAAGCCTTTGATATCTCCAAGGAAGTCGAGAACTCCCAGATGCGGAAGCGTTATGGTTTGGATCCACAGCCAACTCGCAGCACAGGAACCAAACTCTTGTTGGCCCGTCGGCTGGTTGAGCGAGGTGTGCGGTTTGTCCTTGTTCCGTCAATGCGAACTCCGAATCTGGAGGGAGGTTCTGTGGACTGGGATACCCACACGGCAACTACTGTTCGTGGCGGAATTCCCAATCTTTGCCGAGCTTGTGACCATCCACTTGCAGGGCTAATTGAGGATTTGAAGGAACGTGGCCTATATGACCAAACACTGGTGATCTGGGGAGGCGAAATGGGCCGGGGCGGTGCCGGTTTCATGAATCACAACGGCAATGGTTTCACCTGGTGGATGGCTGGTGGAGGTGTCAAGCCAGGCATTGCCTGGGGGGCAACCGATGAGCTCGGATACACAGCAGTGGAAAACCCAGTCCATGTCCGCGATCTTCACGCTACAATTTTGTGGATGTGCGGTCTTGATCATCACAAGCTCAAACACAACGGTGTCGGCTTTGATGATTCGTGTCAGGTGGTTCGAGGAATCCTTTCCTGAATTCTTCTTTAATCGCTCTTGTGTAAATTCTACAAATATTCCTGACCAAAGGTGTGGCTGTCGTCATGGATTCTTAGAGCCATCCCAGCTCGGACATGTAGGAGATCGAGTTTGGCGTTGAAGATGTGGCTGAGGTTTTCACTGGTGAGGACTTCTTCTTTGGGGCCGGAGGCGAAGACTTTGCCTTCGTGGAGGAGGAGGACGTGGGTGAAGGAGTTTGTGATTTCCTCAACGTGATGGGTGACGAGGATGTGATTGGGGGCGTTTTCTCTGGAGGCGGACCTTTCGAGGAAGTCGAGGAAATGAACTCGGGCAACAGGATCGAGACCGGCGCAGGGTTCGTCGAGAATGAGGAGCTTGATGCGGGCCATGAGGGCTCGACCAATGAGTACTTTCTGTTTTTCGCCTTGGGAGAGTTGGCACCAGAGTGCGTCAACGAGATGTCCGCATTCGACGTGTTCCAGAATGTCGCGGGCTTCGTCGAGTTCTTCCTGGGCGGCTTCTCCCCAGAAGTTGATCATGGCACGACGGCCTCCAACCAATGCCCAGATCACAGGCTCACTGGGTTCGATGAGGTTGTGCACGGTGGCACTGACAAAGCCCATTCGCAGTTTTACCTGATCCCAACTGTCTTTGCCGAACTTCTTGCCCAGGACCCGCATTTCTCCAGAGGCGGGTCCCATGAAGGCACTCAATACATTGAGCATGGTGCTTTTGCCGGAACCATTGGCTCCCAGAATGGCCCAATGCTCACCGGCATGGACTTTCCAGCTCAAATCCTTCAGCAAGGGTTTTCCCCGGTAAACGGAGATGTTACGAAAATCGACAATGGGTTCTTGTTCATTCACGGTTGGGGAATTGAGCAGGTTGCCAGCGGTTCAGCAAGTTTAGAACTCGCATTTTCCCAAACTCTTGGAAATGGGCTTGCCTGGGGATTGGATTTCTGAACATTGGCTCGGGAAACTTCAGGCAACCCACCGTACACACTATGAAAACCCTTACTCAACTCTGTTTATTCTTTTCCCTGATGGCGGCATCCCTTGCATCCGCTGATGTTCAATTCAAAGAAGTTTACAAAAACCTGAAATTCAAGTTGCCAGTAGCGGCGGTCTATCCTCCTGATGATTCCCGGCTGTTTCTGGTCGAGCAAGGTGGTCGTATTCTGATCATGCCGGAAGATCGTAAGAATGGGGATGCCTACGAAGTATTTCTGGATATTTCCGGACGGGATTTGATTGCCCACACTTTTGAAGAAGGGCTTCTCGGGCTGGCCTTTCACCCTGATTTCAAACAGAACCGCAAGTTCTACATTTACTACACTCACCAGCATCCCAAGAGAACCATTCTCAGTGAGTTGACCACGTTTGAAAAGACCCCGAACCGGGCCAATCTTTCCAGTGAGCGAAAGTTGCTGGAGATTCCACAACCTTTCTGGAATCACAACTCCGGCAACATTGTTTTCGGACCGGACGGCATGTTGTACCTGGCCGTCGGGGATGGCGGAAAGCGGGATGACATTCGTCGTTTGGCCCAAAATCCTTTCATGTTAAACGGCAAGGTGCTCCGCATTGATGTCAACTCCCGTTCCGAAGGGCATGCCTATGGCATTCCTTCTGACAATCCATTCGTTGGGCAAGAAGGCGTTCGCCCGGAAATCTGGGCCACGGGTCTTAGGAATCCCTGGGGCATTGAATATGATTTGAAAACGGGTTTATTTTGGTTGGCTGATGTCGGGCAGAACGCTATGGAAGAAATCAATCTCATTGAGAAAGGCGGCAACTACGGCTGGAGTTATCGTGAAGGAAATCAGAAGTTCACGGTACGGAACGAAGATCCTCCTGCCGGAACCAAACTGGTCGACCCGATTGCGGTTTATGGTCGCCCGGATGGCACCAGCATCACCGGTGGAGTCGTTTACTATGGTTGTGCTTTTCCTGAATTAAAGGGGCAATTTATTTATGGGGACTGGGGAACCGGTCACGTCTGGGCTGTGGCTTACGATCCTGACAAAAAGAAGTCCAATGGCGGCAAAATGATCTTTCGTAATTCTGAGAAGGGGAATCACAAGCAGTATGTGTTCAAACCTGCTGCGTTTGTGAGAGATCCCCAAGGAGAAATCCTGGTTCTTTCCTGGAACGGTGGAATCTTCGAAATGACCAAGTAACTATGAAGAAATGGTTTTCCATCTTTCTCGTTTTCGGCACTGCCTTTCCTTTGGCTTCCTCTCTGGAAGCTCAGTTGAAGATCAGCCGAAACGATGTTCAATTGGCTCTGGGGCCATCGCTCTACATCGGAGACGAAGATCCGGGTTGGGGTTTTGGGCTATCCACTTCGTTTGCCTTGGACAGTGCAACGAACCCGAGGCATTATGTCGGTCTGGAGTTCTCCTATTTGCAGAATGATTATGACCATTCGGGGATTGATCATGAAGAGACGGATCTGCTGTTCCTGTTGAACTACAAATGGTACACACCAGTACTCGTGAAGGGGCATGTGCAGCCCTACCTGAGCTTTGGTGCTGGAAACTACCATGTGAACTATGAAGAGACCATGGGCGGCACCGTCCTGGCCGATGGGAAAGATTCCATCAGCCCGAGCTTTGTCTTCGAAGCCGGGACAGACTTTGCCTTCAGCAAATGGTTTGCCATGCGATTGAGCTATCGCCCCATCTTTATCTTCGATGTCGACAATTTCCGTGGGACGGCCGTCAATGAAAACCTGGTTTTACACGGGTTTCATCTGGGGGGGAATTTCAGCTGGTAGGCTGGGGGTTGATAGGTCCTATAGGACGTATAGGACTTATACCATTGCCAGGACTCGGTTGGGGCCGCCGGTGGCGCCTTTGATCTTGGGTTGGCCGACGATGATCGTGGCTCCGATTGGGGGGACATCGTCGAGGTTGTTGAGGTTTTCGAGGCCCCAGCGTTCGTCTCCGAGCCATTTGTAGTGGACGTCGGAGCCGGGGGAATGCTGGTTGTCGAAGGAGAAGGTGTCCACTCCGATGGCGACAACGTTTCTTTCTTCCATCAGAAACTCAATGGCTTCGATGTGCATGGCGGGTTGACGATGTTTGCCGTTGGCATCCAGACTTTTGAATTTTGGGGTATCCACATGTTGAGCCCAACCGCTGTTCATGGCGACGAGGGCACGTTCGGGAATTGGGCCATGTTGAGCTTCCCAGGCTTTCAGGTCATCGAGAGTCATTAAGGCTAGAGGGTCCGTGGCGGCTCTGGCTTTGATGTCGATCACGGCCAGCGGGAGTACGAGGTCTTCTGCGGGAATTTCTTCTACAGAGCTGCCTTCTGAGAAATGAGAAGGGGCATCCATGTGGGTGCCGACGTGTTCCCAGTAGGTAATTTGGTTGAGATTCACTTTTTCATGTTCCCATTCGAACTGAGGTTTGACATCTACAATGGCTGGGGGAGTAAAGACGCGGCCTCCCCGGGAGGTCATTTCCTGCCCGCCAACAAACCATGCGGGAAAATCTTTGTGCAGGGTATGGGTCAGGTCGACAACACGGGAAAATTCAACTGGTTTCTGGGCGGCAGTCCCTGTTTTTGGACTATCTGTGGAGAGGCAGCCTGCACTGGCCGCAGCGGTTGTTGCACCTGCGGCCTGGAGGAGATTTCGGCGATGGATGCGTTTTTTGACAGTTTCGATGACGTGAGGTGCACACATGATGGGGGCCTGTGGTTGAAGGTGATTTCTTGACTGAACTCCGGGGAGCTGTTGGAACGGTTTGCTAACCTTCAATATTTTTTATCATTATGCAGTCACAATCTTCTTCCCGCAGAAACTTTTTGAAAACCGCAACTGGCACGGCCGCACTGGGAGGTGTTCTGGCGAGTCCACAAATCGCACAGGCGGCTCCCAAGAAGAAGGGGTTCAAATATTGCCTGAATACCAGCACCATTCGTGGCCAGGAGTTGGGGATCGAGAAGGAAATTGATATCGCAGGGAAAGCCGGTTATGACTCAATTGAGCCTTGGTTTCGTACGATTAAGCAATACACGGATGCGGGAGGTAAGCTTTGTGATCTTCGCAAACGGATTGAAGACAATGGCCTGACGGTGGAGAGTGCGATCGGGTTTGCAAAATGGATTGTGGATGATGAAGCCCAACGAAAGGAAGGGCTGGAAGAAGCCCGGCGTGACATGGACACCATTGCTCAACTCGGTGGAATGCGAATTGCCGCACCTCCGGCAGGAGCTCCCTGGAAGGAAACCATTGATCCTCTGGTAGTTGCGGAGCGTTATCGTACGCTTCTGGAAATTGGCCGGGAGTATGGCGTAGTCCCGCAAATTGAAATGTGGGGAGGCAATGGAACGATTGGGCGTGTGAGCACAGCGATTCAGATCGCGATTGAGGCCGATCATCCGGATGCCTGTTTCCTCGGGGATGCGTACCACACGTACAAGGGTGGTTCTGGTTTTGAAGGGATTTTACTACTCAGTGGGGATGCATTGAAGTGCTACCACATGAATGATTACCCCGCCGATCCTCCACGGGAAACCATTCGGGATCAGCACCGGGTGTATCCGGGAGATGGCATTGCTCCCCTCACCCGCTTATTCCAGAACTTCAAGGCCATCGGTGCCACCCCAGCGTTGTCACTGGAGTTGTTCAACCGGGATTACTGGAAGCAGGATGCCTTGAAGGTTGCGAAGACTGGCCTTGCGAAGATGAAGGCAGAAGTCGTGAAGGCGGGGTGAGGCGAATCGGCCGTATAAGACGTATAGGGCCTATACGACTTATCTTTCTGATTATCTTTACTCGGGGACTGCAACATCCCCCGCTCCCAGATTAGCCCAGGAGGCTGAGGAGGACACCGGCGGCTACGGCGGAACCGAGAACTCCGGCGACGTTGGGTCCCATGGCGTGCATGAGGAGGAAGTTCTGTGGGTTGGCTTCCATGCCGACTTTGTTGGCGACACGAGAGGCCATGGGGACAGCGGAAACTCCAGCGGAACCAATGAGCGGGTTGATCTTCTCCTTGGAGAACATGTTCATGAGGCGGGCCAGGAGTAATCCGGAGGCGGTGCCGATGGCGAAGGCGACAAGTCCAAGAGCCAGGATACCGAGGGTTTCGGGTTGGAGAAACTTGTCTGCGGCCAACTTGGAACCAACCCCGAGTCCGAGGAGGATGGTGACAATGTTGATCAATTCATTGGCGGCGGTCTTGGAAAGGCGTTCCACCACTCCGCATTCACGGAAGAGGTTGCCGAGCATGAGCATTCCCACCAGAGGAATGGCGGAAGGCAGAAGAAGTCCACAAATCAATAGGACCATCAAGGGGAAAACAATTTTCTCCACTTTGGTCACATGGCGAAGTTGCTTCATCTCGATCTTGCGTTCTTCCTCGGTGGTGAGGGCCTTCATGATGGGAGGCTGAATAATCGGGACGAGTGCCATGTAGGAGTAGGCGGCCACGGCAATGGCTCCGAGGAGGTCCGGGGCCAGATTGGAGGCCAAGAAGATGGCAGTGGGACCATCGGCTCCTCCAATGATACCAATGGCTCCCGCATCCTGAATCGAATAATTGATGGATTCTACATTTTTCGAAAGCCAGATCGCTCCGATGACTGTAGCAAAGATCCCAAATTGAGCCGCGGCTCCCAGCAATGCGGTCTTAGGGTTGGCAATCAAGGGGCCGAAATCGGTCATTGCTCCCACGCCCATAAAGATGAGTAAGGGGAAAATGCCGGTCTCGATGCCTACCGAAAAGATAAGGTGGAGGAAACCATCACTGCTCACCACGCCGGAAAAGGGGATATTGGCTAAAATGCCTCCAAACCCAATGGGGATCAGAAGTAAGGGTTCAAACCCTTTTGCAATTCCTAGGTAGATGAGGGTAATGCCAATTGCCACCATGATGAGCATTCGCCATCCGGCTGTTCTGGTTTCCTTGGCTTCTTCTTCCTTGGGGGCCGCTTTCTTTTCTGGAGCAGGGGTTTCCTTCTTCTTCTCAACTCCATGAATGAAGCCGTAGATGCCTGTGCTTTTCCATAGCTTGACGAAGCTTTCCCGAATACCGGTTGTTTCGGCTTCTTCTGGAGTGTTTTCAGCGTCCTTCTCAGTGGTTTGCAGGCTGGCTGGTGGGGAAGGAATCTCCACTTTGGGAGTCTCTTCCGTTTGTGCAAAGAGGCTTTGACTAAAACAAAGCAGAGAGATGGCAAACAAACGCATTGCTGAATGGAGCTGGAAGTTCATTACGCGATGGAGGCGAGGCTTTGGTTTGCGGTAACTTGATCACCCTGGCTGACTTCGATACTTTGTACGATACCAGCGGAGGGGGATTTGACTTCCATTTCCATTTTCATGGCTTCCAAAATGATGACAGCTTCGCCTTCCGCGACGGAGTCGCCGGCTTCCTTGAGAATCCGAATGACGGCGCCCGGCATGGGGGCAACCAGGTCTGTGCCTTCGCTGCCAGCCGGAGGATGTGCCGCGGCGGAGGCACCTTCGGAAACAGAGACGCTGTAGGTTTTGCCGTTGAGGGTGGCATTGTCTCCATCGAATGTGACGGTGTGGGACTTTCCGTCGACGGTGACTTGCAATGTGTTGGGAACGGCGCCAGTCGAGGCGGCGGCTTTGGGTGCCTCAGATTCTTTGGTGATTTTGCGAACACCATTGACCTTCATCTCCCCTTTGAGGAATTGGATGCCTTTGTCTCCACAGGATGCGGCGATAAAGATGTTTTCTTCGGTGGTGTCGAGGTCGTGCTCCTCCAGTTTGGCACTGGCAGCAGCTACGCCCTTGTTGGGGTCCTTGTCGTTGAGGTCGAGTGGATTGTCAGAGAAAACGGGCAGGTCCATTTTTTCGGAAGCCAGTTTGACGACTTCGGCGTCGGGTGGGACCGGAGTTTTTCCGAAGTAGCCAAGAACCATTTTGCCGTAACCTTCGGCAAACTTTTCCCATTTGCCGAACATGACGTTGTTGAAGGCTTGCTGGAAGTAGAATTGACTGACGGGGGTCACGGAAGTGCCGAAACCTCCAACACGGACCACTTCACCCATGGCTGCGATGACTTCCGGGTATCTGTCCATGATGTTGTTGTCCCGCATCAT
>CAYSOI010000068.1:9506-13582 GCA_964432425.1 uncultured Opitutales bacterium
GTGCCTTCAGGGAGAAGCTTGCGAGCTTCTTTTACGGTTTCATAAATGACGGATGGATAGGCGGTTCCGGAGGCATCTTTGAAACAAACGGATCCGTAGGGGATTTCCGCATCGAGAATGCCTTTGAGGGTCTTGAGGTAAAACTCAGGATCGTGAGCACCGGAGCAGCCTGGGGGTAGTGCCATCAGGGTGACACAAACTTCGTGGCGAAGGCCATGATCGGTGATGGAGCGACCGGAGTCGATGAGGTTGTTGACGTCATTGAGGGCATCAAAATTCCGAATGGTGGAGATGCCGTGCTTCTTGAACATTTTGGCATGCAGATCGATGATGTCCCGAGGCTGGGAATCGAGGGCGACCACGTTGATGCCACGGGCAAGGGTTTGGAGGTCTGCATCGGGTCCGGCCTTTTCACGGAAGGTGTCCATCATGTCGAAGGCACTTTCGTTACAATAAAAGAAGAGGCTTTGGAAACGGGCCCCGCCTCCAGCTTCGAAGTGTCGAATGCCTGCATCTCTTGCGGCTTCCACAGCGGGCATGAAGTCAGGAGTCAGAACTCTGGCTCCATAAGCACTTTGAAAACCATCACGGAAAGCCGTGATCATGACATCAATTTTTTTGGGCATGGGTTTCTTTCGGGAAAGGTTACTTGTTTATGATTTAGAGGGACTTGGCAGGAGGTCAGGACTTTGTTCGAAAACGTTGAGCTGCGGCCACCGCAACAATCAGCGCAGGATCGGGTGCAGTGGAAGCTTTGGGTTTGGAGGGGGCAGGCTCGTGTTCATGAGGCACAATGTTCTGAAGAATGTTGCCCATTGCCTGAACAGCAAAGACCAACAGTACCAAGAAGCAGAATACTACTCCCATTCCTACAATCAATAAGACGACACCTTGTTCCATAATTATGCGTAAATTCGTATTCCGGAGCCGGTTGGTATGTGGATGCATTGAAAGATTTCGAGTATTATTTCCATTTTTTTGAATTCCCGGTAAGATTCTTTGTTTCGGAGCCTACCGGCTTGTATGTCCCAAAAATCCTTCTTCTTTGAATTGAATAAACGTAATTCCCTTTGCATCCAGCCTTTGAATCCGTTACAGCACCTACACTTATGAGATTTCCCAAAATGAGCCGAATTTATCTACCGATCTTGCTCTTACTAAGTTTGTTACTGGTAGGATTCTTACCTCCCAAAATGCTTAGGGAAAAAGCAGTTAAACCTGCCAGAGAGTTCACCATCTTTGATGTCCCGGTCGTGCAGGCACAACAATCCGCGGTTTATTCCAGATCTGCCTTTTTAATTGGACAGGAAAAGTATGAAGAATGTGAGCAAATGCTTCGCAAGTGGGGACATCGTTTTCCGCAGGATCCCGGGGTGCCTTATGACTTGGCCTGCATTCGCTCTCTGCGGGGGCAAATTGAGCCTGCTTTTCATTATCTGGAAAAGTCGATCCGTCTAGGATTTGGCAACGTCGAGCACATCAAAAGAGATGACGACCTGACCAACCTCCGTGATGACCCACGTTTTGAGGAAATGTTGAAGCTGGCGGAGGACACTCCGAAAAGCAAACCACTGATGAAGGTTCCCGAAGCGATTCCGGCAGAGGCTTCGGGTGGCAAGGTTGTCCTGAAGGCCGAGAATTTGGGATACGAAGGAAATTACCGCATTTTTCTGGGAGTGTTGGAAAAGGAGGATGCCGGAAAAGAAAAACCTATCACCAACCGAAAGGATGCTGTGGGGAAACTACTCCAGGAATGGCATGAAAAAGGGGAAGCTGCGGGCAATGCCGGGGATTTCTATGATAACCACGACAATGCCCACTCTGTGATGCGTTATCGAGATTATCCGCAGTTGACCAGGATCGAGTATGCACAGCCTCTCAAAGATCGCCGCCTTCATTATGGCCTGCAAAACAACATGCTTTTTAATTCTGTGGTATTGGGGAATTCGTCCACTGCGCATACCAGTTCTCCGCAATGGCGTAGCCAGGCGAGACATGGATTGACCATTCCGGGCGGGGCGTCACTACTGGCTTTGCAATACCGTTCCAATCACCTCTATTTTTATCCGGAACATCGGGATTATGATCCTGGGCATAACCGTGAAGGAAAAGGAGGATATGGAGATGTGTTTCCGGCCAATAATCCTTATTACATCGTGAGCCAAGGTTCGTCGGGTTCCGACCGGGCTTTCATGGATGCGGTGGCGGCAACTTTGGCAGCCTTTCATCCAGATACCAAAACCGCATTGGTCGAGAAAGGTCTATTGATGCCAACCGTGCAGATGATTTTTCGGCGAAGCAACAAGATGGTGAAATCTTCGAATGATTATTTTACCGGCATCGCTCATCCCACCGTGTTTCAATCCACCGATCTGGACACCGAAGCGATGGTGAAGTTGGCAAATTCCCTCAAAGCGGACGACATCCCGGAATTGCCCATTATTCATGTAGTCGAAGAGACCGAAGATAAGCCGGGTATAGATTACTTTGAAGCGGGTCCACGGCAACGAATCTTTGATTCCCCTCAATCCATCTGCCGGTTTCATCGAACCGTGCAGAGAGATTACGAAATTACCCTCGAAGCTTTGCCCTCGCAGGAAGATACCATACTGAAAGACCTGGAATACAAATGGGTTATTCTTCGCGGAGATTGTAGTCTTATCGACATCGAAAGCCCCAAATCTCAATCCACAAAGATCACCATTTCCTGGCATAACCGCCGAGCCATTCATCCGGATTCGGACATGGAATCCAATCGAGTCGATATCGGCTTGTTCGTAAAAAAGAAGAATGGGAAACATTGGTCCGCACCAGCCTTCTTCAGCATTAATCATCCGGATAATCAAAACCGCAAATACGCAGAGGATGGCAGAATCCTATCCATCGAATATTCTCCTGGAAATTACACCGACCCACGCATTGATACGCCCGCAGAATGGACTGATCATTACCTCTATGATGAGAAATGTAACAATAAACTCTTAGGGTGGAAGAGGGTGAGAAAAGGGGAAAAAAGCCAAAAGTTCACCCCCGAAGGCCTGTTGGTTCTCAAGACAGCTGAACCAGGGGAACCCATGGAAACAACAAGGGTAGAGTACTATCACGAGGAAGTTCAGGAAGGAAAGTTCCGCATTCGCCAGCGTCTGCTGAAAAATAAAGATACTGCCCTTGAATAACTGCCTTTTTTTTGTTGAAAGTTGGAATCGGAGACTTTCCAATTAGCCGTCAGCATTCATCTTTTTTCTTCACTTTAAATTATGTCAGACACGAAAACTGTCCTCATTGTAGACGATCACGCTTCCATGCGAGCCACTCTCACCCGAATGGTCTCCAAGAAGGGTTTTGTCGCTGACTCCGCTGAAAATGGTCTTCAAGCCGTAGAAAAGTGTAAGGAAAAACACTATGACTTGATCGTACTCGACATCCGGATGCCAGAATTGAACGGAGTGGAGGCATTAGCCGAAATTCGCAAACTCCCCGAGCAACCGGATAAAGTCATGTTCATGAGTGCCTATGCTCTGGATGAACTAAAGATGGAAGCCGAGCGTCTGGGCTACGACCGTTTCCTGTCCAAACCGCTGGCACCCTTCGACTTCATGGACATTCTGGGCGAAATGCTCAAAGACGACTGATTTAGAAATTTACCAACCATAACTTAGCCTGAGAGAAGTCTTTTCGCTCAGGCTTTTTTATTCCAGACCCAATTATTCACCACCTATGAAATACCTGAAGCTGTTATTCATCTTTGCCTTCTGTGCTGGTTTATCTGCCAAGGCACCCAACATTGTTTACATCATTTCCGACGACCAGGCTTGGAATGATTACGGCTTCATGGGCCATGCCGACATCAAGACGCCACACTTGGACAAACTGGCCAAAGAAAGTGTGCTCTTCAAACGCGGATATGTACCAACTGCACTTTGCCGCCCTTCCCTCATGACCATGCTGACGGGACATTATGCCAGCAAACATGGCGTGACCGGTAACGATCCTTCCCCAAAGTATGCCGCAAGAAACAGCAAACTCTACAATGACCGTCGGGCTCAACTCATTTCCTACATCGACAATTTTGACAC
>CAYSOI010000069.1:0-13405 GCA_964432425.1 uncultured Opitutales bacterium
TATCCTGCCCAATCTCTTTTTCCTTAGGTGCCAATTTTTCCAGATCGACCTCCCTCGCAAAATGTTGCAAGGAAAAGGCATTGAGGGTTTGGACCTCCGGTAAAAAGTTTTCCGCTTCGATGGACATGGCTACTATCCTTGTCACACATAAGTCGGCAGGCTCCTAAGCAACTTAAGTGCAGGATCTCCATGAATCAGATTGCCACCATGGGCATCTCATGAGGAACCATGCCAACCACACGGTAGATGGGCGGCACGATCTGTCTTTGTCGTACAGGTTGGAGTTATTCGATTTCGAAGATGACTTCGATCTCTACGGAGAGTTCACCTGGTAGAGCATTTGTGCCAATTGCACTGCGTGCACCAATGCCAGCCTCTTCGCCAAAGACTTCCCCCATCAAGTTGCTGAATCCATTGATGGTTTGGGGTTGTTCTGTGTAGTCGTCTGTGCAACGGACCAGTCCCAGGGTTTTGATTACACGCTTTACTCGATCCAGAGAACCAAGCTCCTTGCGTAGTGTTGCCAGAATGGCCAGACCCACTTGCCGAGCTGCTTCCTGGCCTTGTTCTGTGGTCATGTCTGCGCCGAGCCTCCCGGTAATGTAAGTGCCGTCCGGCAAATAAGGCCCGTGGCCCGATACATAAGCGAGATTGCCAACAATGGCGACGGGCTTATAAACTCCACCCTTTGGAGGGGCTGGAGGAAGTTCCAAATTCAGTTCGGTAATTTTTGATTCTGCACTCATAGTTCGGAGCCGCTTTATAAATTGTGGATCACCCAGAATGGAAGACTAAAGTTCCAATAGTGGCAATTTGAGGGCATAAAAGTCTTTTCATCTTTGGAAGAATGACTAACTGGTTTGCCATGAAATCCATCTCTCGAAACTCATTTTTGAAAAAAGCAGCCGTTCTTGGTGTTCACCTTCCGGTTCTTTCATGTTTGCATTCCTCTTCAGCCAAAGAATCCAATCGATTTCAGATTGGTATTCAGGAATACACTTTTCACCGCTGGATCCGGAGCGGTAAGTTGACTCACCTGGACTATCCCGCCCTGGCCAAGGATAAACTGGGAATTACAAACATTGAATACTGGAATCGACCTTTTGAGGGGAGGCACACAGACCAGAAGTATGTTGGAGAGCTGACCAAACGTACTCTCGGGGAAGGCATGACAAATGTGCTGATTCTGGTAGATGCCAAACATCAGCTTGATGCGAAAACTTGTGAGCAGAGAGATTTGGCACTCGAAGAGCACAAGGCTTGGGTTGATTGTGCTGAACAATTAAAGTGTAGCGCGATTCGGGTAAATTGTCGATCTGGAGGAGACTCAGAGGAAAATCTTAAAAACGCAGTCTCCGGGCTTCGTCCCCTTTGTGAATATGCCAAAGGGTCTGGGGTCAAAATCGCCATTGAGCCACACGGAGGTAACTCCGCTAATCCCGACTGGCTGGTCAAGGCCATGAAGGCACTGGATCATCCGAACGCAGGACTGCTTCCTGATTTCAATAATTTCGGGAAGTATGACCGCTATGACGGTGTTACTAAATCTCTGCCTTATGCTGTGGCAGTTTGCGCCAAAGCGCTTGGCTTCAAGGATGACGGTACTGAAAAACACACGGACTATCACAAAATGCTGAAACTCGTCCACGATTCTCGATTCTCAGGAGTGATCACCATCGAGTTTGAGGGGCATGATCTGGACCCCATTGCAGGCTCCTTGAAAACCAAAGCCCTCATTGAAAAAGCCTTAGCTGCTGCAGGCTGTAGTTGAGGGCTCTTTGGCCTAATCGGTCAGAATCTCAGCAACGGCTTGCTTGAAATCCCTTTGAGAACCAAAGCCAAGGGAATCGAGTTCAAAGGTATCAAGGCAACAGTCTTCCGGGCGAGGGGCTCCCTGAGTGGGTTCCGGGTTCGGCGAGATGTTGTCGGGATCAATGTCAAGTGCCGGTGCCATAGCGCAAGCCATTTCGTACTTTGTAAAAGGTTCGTTGCCAGACCATTGAAAAATGCCACGGAACCCTTCTTCTAGGGTTTTGTATTCAACCATTTGCAGGCAAAGTGAGGCGACATCTTCTACGTGAGTTGGATAGCGGGTGGCCCAATGGTCTAGGGGCGGAATGGGGTCTTGTTGGAGAGCCAATGCAATGGAGGTAACGGCGGATTCAGCCCAATTCTCTACCTCGCCGTAAAGGATGGGGACCCGAAGAATGGCGAAATTGTCGGTAATTGCCCGGATGGCATTTTCGCCTTCAAGCTTGGATTTTCCGTAATGATTAAGAGGGTTGGGGAAGTCGCCAGCTTGATAGGGCGGGGTAGTTCCGTCAAAGACGTAGTCGGTGGAGAGGTAGATGATCCATGCGTCGTTCTCTTTGGCCAGTTGGGCAAGCTGCCGGGTGGTTTCAACGTTCAGCTTGTTTGTGAAATCGGGATTGTTTTCGCTGATATCAGGTCTGCGTTCTGCCGCACTGTGCAGGATGAATTTTGGGGAATGTTTCTGGTAGAATTCTTGGACGGATTCCGAATCCAGAAGATCGAGTTTTGTTATAGGATCCTGAGCTCTGGAGAAACCAGTCCCGAGAGTCCTTCCTGTGAAGTGTTTGGAAAACGTTTTGTACAGTGCCCGCCCCAGCAAGCCTGTAGCTCCTGTAATCCAGATGGATTCTTCTGGCATTATTGAGTTCGGTATAGCCTATTGAAACCGCACTTTTGTTTTGGAATATTCTCTGATTAGAAAGAGTATCCTAAACTGGCACGAACATCAGTCCCTTTGACACTGCGTTGTCCAGAGATAAAATCCAAGTCCAGGCCCAGTCCCCAACCATTGTCAAACCAGTAGCTGGTGCCTAGGCCAAGTGTGTTGAGTTCATAGAGTTCATCAAAGGTCAGGATATAGGAAATTCTCGTGGAAAAATCCTCAACCCATTCGGATTCCAGTCCGATCCCCGCAGAAAAGTAAAAGCCACTGCTTTCTGGAGAAAAATTATTGTAGCCTACTGAGATGGGGGCGTAAGGAACCAAGTATTGATGTATATGAAGGGCTGGGGTTAATCCGACTCCAAATTGGTGCATTTTGATCCCTGAGATGCCACGGTATCGATAACCATAATCCAAGTCCAAACCAATCAAGTCGGGAGAATCAAAAATGGCATATCGCCCAACTAGGCCGAAAGACATGCCGCTGTCATCTTGAATCGTCGGACTGGCAGTGGGCCTTACATCCATCTTGGCAAAGCCAATTTGAACTTTCCAATTGCTCCGGGATAAATCACCTTTGGCAAAGGCTGTCGTAGCGGTAAAAAGGGAAAAGAAAAGAAGCAGGTAAAATCTCATAAGCGGCTAACGCTGTCAGCTACTTGCGATAAGTTCAATGGCAAATTCCCTTTGTGTTAAATTGCCATTGAATCGCCAAGGAGATGGGGTGTTGGAGATGTCTTTTTGCACTTCATTCGCAGTTTCCAACTATCCACAAAGGAGAAGGGGATAGATTCGGGGACCTGCCCCTTCCTGAAAAGCATCATGTCCAAACTGATAAAGGTCGTGTATATGCTGGCTATCCTGCCATAACTTTGCGGCAGATGTCAGCTCGGGAAACCGAGCCAACCACTTTGCCTTTGTCGATGACAGGGAGTCTGCGAATTTGGCGGGTGACCATGAGGCTGGCGATGCGGAGAATCTCGTCGTCCGGATTGGCAATAATGGGGGCCGTGATAACCAGGTCTTCAAAGCTTTTATTGGCGTTGGCTTTTCCTTCGTCAACGAACATCTCATAAGCATTGCTGAGAGTATCTCCAGAGGAAATGACTTCCTGGAGATTGGGGAGAGTGTGGCGGATCAGGTCCCCTTCGGAAAGTACTCCTATGAAATTATTATCATCATCGACAACAACCAGGTCGCTACATTGGGTGATACTGATCTCTTCCGCAGCTTCCCTGATTGTACAGTTCACAGGAATTCTTGGCACCGAGTGGGTCATGATATCTCGAATTTTCATGAGTTGTGTTGAGTTTTCGATTTTTCTTGCGTTGCTTTCGAAAAGGAATTTCTTGCCTGAACTTCTTTTTATCCGGGAGCCGTTAGCTCAGTTGGTTAGAGCGCTACCTTGACATGGTAGAGGTCACAGGTTCGAATCCTGTACGGCTCACCATTGATGAATAAATGAAGGATAGAGATTAACCATTTAGGGATTTCCTCAAGTCAGCGACCTGGATGGTAAGCTGTTGAACGGACCGGTTTGCATTGGATTCTTGAGAACGAGCTGTTTGGAGGGCATTCTCCATCGCTTTGGCAGCGGCATCCGCTTGGTTGGCGGCGGCGTTCAGTGTCTCATCATCTTTGAGGGAGGAGAGAATGGTTCGGGTGTTTTCCGCAGAAGATTTCAGTATAGCCAGTTGTTGTTCGCGGTTTTCGATCTGAGTCTTCCACTTGGCATGTTCGTCCTGAGCCTTTGCCAGGTCTTGTTCTGTTGTATTGAGTAGTTGGGTGGTTTCGCTGACTTTTTGTTCGAGATCCGTCAGTTGCTTTGAGGCTTGGCCAAGGGCATTGTCTGCTTTCTGGAGATTTTCTTTAGCCAGGTTAAGGTCGTTGTCGCGTTGTTGCTTTTCAGCTTTGGCTGCATCCAGGAGCCTTTGTTGCTGCTGGAGATTTTGTTCTGCGGTTTGGGCAGAATTCTGTGAGTTCTGGGTGTGAAGAGTGGCTTCATCTTTGGCGGTCTTGCAGTCCGATACTTGTTTTTGAGCATGCTGCAATTGTCCAGAAAGCCCTCCTGAACCAGTCGGTTGGGTGACCTGAGGAACCGTCGGCGGGGGAGCTGCTGCTGGAATGGGTGCGGGTGTGATGTGTTGAATGGGGGCAAGTTGCGTCTCGACAGGTTTAATGGGAGCTGGACTGGGAGAGGCTGAGGGTGTGGAGCTGGAGAATGGTGATGGGGTGCTGGGCTCGGGAGAAGGAGCAGCAGGTGGTGGTCCTGAGGGTGGTAGGGAAGGAGGTCCTGGTGCTTTTTCTGGCTCTTTCGGAGTCGATGGTTCTCCTGGAGAAGGAGGCATCGCTGGAGTGGCAGACTTGGTTTCTGGTGAAGGAGATTCTCCTGGTGCAGGTGGCATGGCGGGTAATTCCGGTGTTTTGGGTGGTTCCTGGCCAGGAGCTGAAGGCTTGCTGGCGGGCTCTTTTGTCTTGGGTATTGCCGATTTGGCGGGGCGTCGGGAGAGGCGTTTTGAGGGTAGTTTTTTAGGGAGTGATTTCGTTGGTGCAGTCTTTAGTTTGTCGAGAGTGAAGTACTTCGGGTCTTCTGACTCCAGATCTTTGACTTGTACGATGACGATCTCTTTTCCGGGGATGGTTTTGTGTAGTTTGAAGACCTGGGTCAGGGAGAGCGGGTCGTCGTTAAACTCTTCGTCGTCGAGCATGACCCACCATTTATCGGCGAGTTTGCTTTCTTTCAGCCATTTGCGGATTTGCGGTTCTTTCATATGGGCGTGGGAATTATGGAACTAAAAGGATTCGGTATAGTTTGGCGGGGTTGTTGTCAGTGATAGGAATGGAATAGGTGTGGATGCCGGTCTGAATGATGATGGTGGCTTCATTTCTCCATTCGGTTTGGCCGGGGGCTGTGATGCTTTGCAGGATGTAGGTTTTTCCAGGTTTTGCATCAAATGTGAACTTGAAGTTAGAGGAGGTGACTTCCGGGGAAAGCATGGCAAACTTGTCAGCAGAGTCAGTGGGGTCGGTGGCGGTGAGGTATTCAATGTAATTGCTGACAGAGTCGTTGTCGGCATCTGCATGTGAGGGCTGGGAGAGGTCGCCGAAGTGGTATTGTTCCCATTGGTCGGGGAGTTCGTCTGAATCAGAGTCTGTGGGCTGCAGCAGAATGGTGAGGGTGATGTCTTTGACAAACACTGCACCATAGCTGTCGGTTGCTCTGATTTTGAGGGGAATGGGGGCAATTTGATTTAATCCCAGGGTTTCATCGAGGATGAGTTGGTTTTCTGTAATGGAGAATTGTCCAGATGCTGGTTCTAGAAGGGCGTAGGTGACTTCGTCGAGGGGGAAAGTATCGGTGTGGGAGACGGTTGCGAAAGCGGTACCCGCCTGGGTGTCGTGCTGAATCGTTGCGGGAGATATGATGATGTCTGACGGGGGTGTGTTTTCCGGTTCCGGTGCAGCTGGGGAGCCGTTGGGGATTTTACTGGTGGACCAGGATTGCGGGAGGCTGAGCAGGTCATTGGTGGTGCTGTCGTCACGAAGTTGAAGAGTGTATCCAGAGCCATCGGTGTAGGGATACCAGAAATCATTGTAGTTGAAATCGATCACTCCGAGTCCATTCGGGGTTTGGAGGCGAATCTTCTCTCCGGAGTTGGAGAGTTTCCCTGTGTACTGGCCTTGAGGAGGGTGTCCGTAAAGTTGCTGATAGTGAGTGGTGGAATGGGCGAGGGTTACGTAGGTATTGGGCTGGAGGGTTGTATGTTCCGGAAAGGTGTAGGTGATGCCATCACTGAATCTTAGGCCGGAGAGGTCCAGGGCACTGGTCGAGGTGTTATAGAGTTCGATGTACTCGTAGAGGGCACTAGAGGTGGGATTGTAGTGGAGTTCAGTAATGCGAAGGTGGTTGCGGAGGGATTCCAGAGTTGGGTTGGTGGAGGTGTTGCTGACTCCGGGTGTGGGGATGGTGAGGGTAATGAAGTTGAGGGAACCATCTTGCTGGCGAGCTTTGGATTTATCCTTGGGTTGGGGGCCGTACAGTATGACATCGATTGGCTGCTGGTGTGGGGTGAGCAGGGCAATCATTTCACTTTGAGCCGTGAGTTTGAAGCCCAGGTGCCGTGCGTCCTTTTCGTTATCCTTCCCGGTGGCCCGGAAGGTCGCGAATCCATTGGCAGGGATGAAGGTATTGGGATGGATGCGATGATTGGTGGGGTTGCCCAGTGGGTTATCGGTAAGGTAATGGCTCCCGAGGTCTGCAGGATGGGAGCCGGGGTTGTAGATTTCTACGAAGTCGGTGTCGTGGTTGAAGGAGGGATCAGCCAAGTATTCATTGATGCGCAGTACTGTTGTGTCTTCAAGAAGGGGAGTTGTTTGATTGGGGGCTCCAGGGGTGGGGCTGTTGAGGGTCCAGTTGAGGTCAGCGGTCCTGCCGATGGATTGATCTGGTAGTTGAAGTCCCCAATAGTGGGAGTCTATGGTTGTGACTGGATCTGTCGGGGCAAGCAGGTGAATTTGGTCTCCTTCGGAATCGAGGCCGAAACCAAGATGCAGGCCTGGGTTTGACGTTTCGCTGTCTGCATAGAGCAGGAGATAATTCCCTGGCTGGATCACGGTGTTTTCCGGGAATGTAAATTTGGCGGGACTGTTTAAGTTGTCGGTGAGGGTGTGATGGGAGAGGTCGTAGGGCGTGTCGGATGGATTGTAGAGTTCAACGTAGTCCGGGTAGGTTTCCCCGAGTTTGAAGGTGGACTGGTTATTGGTCAGGACTTCATTGATCTGGATTTTTGCATAATCGGGATCAATCTCCCAGGTTGTGGTGGCAAGATGGATGTCATATTGCCAGGAGCCGCTGTAGCTGGTGTTGATCCCGACGGCTTGAAGTGTGTGGGTGCCGGGGCTGAGGTTTTCGAGTACGATGGGGGTACTGATCTCAACGGGAGTGCTGGAGAATGTGCCATCATCCAGTTTGTAGCGGTAATGAGTTACGTTTTTGCCTCCGATGTGAAAGGTCACCGAAGTTTGATTGGTTGGTGAATTGGGTGTGTTGTGAATTTCTGTGTTTAAGGGCGGGGGTTCAAAGGTGTTCCATGTGCTGAGGTTATTGAGGTAATTGGTTCGGTAGGCCATGGCATCTACCATCTTCTGGATGCTGGTATTTGGGACAGTCGGGGAGAGTGTGTTGTAGAGAAATGCTTCAAAGTTGTCTGTCTGAAAGAAGGTGTTGGTCAATTCCTGAACAATGGCGAGATACCTGGGTTTGATGTGGGCGTGATTGACCAGTCGATTCAGAGCGGGAACACCATTGAATGGGAATATCGTCCGGGTATAGCTGGATTGACTGGCAGAGCGATTTCTGGGAAACATCTCCCCCCAAAGTGAATCCAGATCATGGGCAACCAGGTAAAAGCCGGGGATATTCTTTCCTGAGTACATTGCGTAATCGTCACCTTGTTTGTCTCCGTTGACGAGGCCACCTTCAGTATTGACCAGGATTGCGTGAAGAGCCAGGTGCTCCAGCCACTTATCAATATGGACGTGTTTGTGAAGTTCTGGACGGTTGTCAGGATTAAAGAAGTTGGTGCCAGAGTGCAGTTGTGAACTGGACAGGGCGTAGGTCAGGTTTTGTACGTCTCTCCAGTTTTGAAGGGATTCATTGGTGGTTTTCGAGTAACTGACGTATTGGTTAATATCTGAGTAGTAGCCCAGGCCTGAACCCTTTCCGCCCGGTGGATCTGGTTCTTCATAGGATCTTCTGCCTCGATAGAGATTGCCGTCGGAGTCATTGGGAAAGGTATTTTGGGCAAAATCTGAATTCAGGGGTTGCAGATGTACGTAAAACTTGGAGGTGTTGGTGGGAAGTCTTTGCTGGTTGAAGTGTACCTGAACGGCAACACCTCTTCCCGCAGGTTGCCCGAGGGCATTGAAGATATGGGTGCCGGCAATTTGCGACTCCCAACCTACCGGATTGAGATTCATTGCGGTTGAGCCTTCCCATGGATCATCGTGAGGGATATTTACCCGATAGGGACGTGGGTTGTTGTTGCGGCTTCCACTTCCTCGGAAACGGACTCCGGTCTGGTATCGAACTTTAGAGCGTCCTTCAAAGGTTGTGATCAGGGTGGCATTGACCATGAAGCTGGACCAATAGCGTTTCAGGGAGTCGTTTGATGGGATGTTGGTCCGGGAGCGTTTGTAATACTCATCCTGGGTCATAATCAGTCGGTAACTGGGGGTATTCGCGGTATTGAGCTGCGTATTGGTTACCATGTACAGGCAATTGGCTCCTCGTTGACTGGGGGTATGATTGGTGTGGGAAGGCCAGGTTCGTGTGTTGGTTCCATCGTCTGCTTCCACATAAAATTCGATAATAGTCCCATCGGATTGTGCCGGAATGGTTGCTCCATAAGTGAGGTTGTTGGCTTTCCCGTCATCACCTTCGCCATCATCAGTCATGGGGATTTTATGAAAAGTGGACGAGCCGTCTGTTCGCCACCTTAGAAATGCGTTTTGGGGCGGAAGGTCATCCTCATCTTCGATGGTTGCCAGCACTTTGACGCTTTCGGTCGATTTTGGGATGGCAGGTTCGTGGGAGACGTCTTTGATGATGGGGGCGATGTCTGTCGTATAGACGGAGTTTTGCAGGCCGGGAGTCCCCTTGGGAGACTGGCTGGGAGCCCAGTTTTGGCCATTCTTAATGGAAGTGTGTGGATTTTGCAGCTCAAGAGAGTGGCCGCCGCCGTCATGTTGATTGTCCCATATCCAGCCGCTCATGTGATAGTGCACCGGCCCCGTTATTCTGGCTGCCCAGTCTCCTTCGTCTGAGTAGGATACCTCGTCTTTGGTCTTTCCTGAAGCATCCTTGAGGCGAAGGTTTTCTCCGGAGTTGGACAGCTTACCGATCCAGCTCTTGTAGGTTCTTGCTTCTGTTCCCGGATAGGCACTGATGAAGGAGACCCCATCCGGTACAACCAAGATGTATTCATCCACATCCAGTGTAGTGTTTTTCGGAAATGTATAGCTGATACCCTTGTCGAAATACCAACCGGATAGGTCTGCGGCTAAAGTCCCTGCATTATAGAGCTCAATGAATTCGTGAGCAGGGTTACTATAGGGCGGGTTGTTGGAAGCCGGATGGTACATGATCTCATTGATCACAACTCTGGCTTTCGGGAGGGCGACGGTGAGTGTAACCGTTATTGGTCCGGTGGAGACGGTTCCATCACTGAGGATGTACTCAAAAGTGTCTATGCCAAGAAAGCCTTCCCGGGGGGTGTAGGTGAAGAATCCAATGGGGTTGAATGTTAATGAGCCGTTGAGGGGGGAGTTGTGAAGAATCGAGGTCAGGGAATCTCCGTCTGCATCCGTGTCGTTCTGCAATACGTTGGCTTGATACAACTGCCCTTGAAGTACTTTGTAATGATCCGCTTCGGCGATTGGTGCTTCATTAGCACAAACGGCCTGCACTGAAAAGAGGAGCGTGCAGGCTTGAATAAGAATAGAAAGGTATGCTGGCCAATTTCGGGGCATTCCAAAAGTTTGATCCAATCAGGTTTTTTCCACTTTGGAAAGTAAATAACTTACATGCGCAGGCGAAATCTGAACTCGGAAATGTTTGCTCACAGGGTGAAAATTCTACAAGTTTGTCTATTCCTCTGCTCCCATGGACAACACTTTTACAGTTATTCAGCGAAATATTCGACTCGATTTCCAGCATCGTACTTTTTTTACCCATGGTGCGTTTGATGCCGCGAATCCAGTTTTGAAAGATATTTTGAAACCAATGCGGGATGGGCAACGTACAAAAGTACTGGTCTATGTCGATGAAGGGTTGCTCTCTATTGGAGAAAGTTTGCTTTTTGAGATTGAGTCCTTTTTCAAGCATCACTCCAAGACTTTGAAGTTGGTCCGTGCACCGGAGAGAGTGCCAGGAGGTGAGGAGGTCAAGGATGGATTGAAGTGGGTCGAGGAAATCTGGTCAGCAATCAATGAAGAGGGGCTCTGCCGTCATTCCTTTGTGATCGCTATAGGTGGAGGTGCGATGCTGGATGCGGTAGGTTTTGCTGCCGCTACGGCCCATCGTGGAGTTCGGTTTATAAGGCTTCCATCCACGACCCTGAGTCAGGGAGATGGGGGTGTCGGCGTGAAAAATGCAGTCAATTTCTTTTCCAAGAAGAATTGGGTTGGTACCTTCACGGTTCCCGATGCTGTTGTGAATGATTTTAATCTCCTTCATTCACTTCCTGAAGCCGAGAAAAGAGCCGGTTATATTGAGGCCGTAAAAGTGGCCTTGATACGGGATCGTTCCTTTTTCGAGTATATGGAGGAAAATGTCTTTGCACTCAGGCAGTTTGAGTCGGGGATTCTGGAGGAGGTAATACGTAGGAGCGCAGGCTTGCACTTGCAGCACATTGCTACCTCTGGAGATCCATTTGAAAAAGGGTCTGCCAGGCCACTGGATTTCGGCCACTGGATTGCCCACAAACTGGAGACGGTTTCGCATTTTGAGATTGGCCATGGGGATGCGGTGGCAATCGGTATTATTGCCGACCTTCTTTACTCGGTTAAAATTGGTCTCCTGAAAGGCTCCAGTGCGGATCGGATTATTGCCCTGATTCGGGGACTTGGTTTTGACGGGTACAGTGAGTACTTAAACCAAAGAACTCCTTCCGGTGAATGGGTCATTCTGGAAGGGTTGGAGGAGTTTCGAGAGCATTTGGGAGGCCAGCTGACAATTACCTTGATTCAAGGGATTGGGCAAGGCCTGGAAGTGAATTCAATGGACCGAAATCTGGTCCTTGAAGTGTTGGTTGATATGAAGGAAAATATTCGGGCAATCAGCTGAATGGAGCGTAGTGCGATTCTCAATGTTGTGGGGCTGACTCCTGGTCTGCTGGGAGAGGATACTCCACATCTACAAAAATTTCTTCAGGACGGTGCGGATCTAGTGCCAGTGAAGCCCGTCCTTCCTGCGGTAACTTGTACAGCTCAATCCACCTATCTTACGGGAACACTGCCAACCGAGCATGGTATTGTAGGCAATGGTTGGTATGATCGTACACTCTCGGAACATCACTTTTGGAAGCAATCCAATCATGTTGTGAAGGGTGAGAAACTCTGGGAGAAAATTCGCCACCAATTTCCGGATTATACCTGTGCCAAAATGTTTTGGTGGTACAATATGTATTCTAGTGCGGATTGGAGCATTACTCCACGTCCGATGTATCCAACAGATGGGCGGAAGTTCTTTGATGTGTACTCTCACCCCCTGAGTCTGCGGGATGAGGTGAAGCATAGGCTTGGAGATTTTCCATTTCCTTCCTTTTGGGGACCAATGGCTGGCTTGCCCTCTTCTCGATGGATCGCCGATTCTGCAAAGTATGTTGAAGATAAGCATCAGCCTGATCTGAATTTGGTGTATTTGCCCCACTTGGATTACAATTTACAGCGTTATGGTTCGACAGATCCCAAGGTCAAAAAGGATGTTCGGGAAATTGATGAATTGGTGGGCGAACTATTGGAGTTTTTTGAAAAAAGAGGGGTCGGCGTGGTTGTTTTGTCGGAATATGGCATTACCGACGTAAGCAAGGTCATTTACCCAAATCGAATACTGCGTGAAAACGGATGGATTCAGATAAAGGAGGAATTAGGGCTGGAGTTGCTGGATTGCGGTGCAAGTAAAGCTTTTGCCATTACCGATCATCAGATTGCTCATATTTATTTGAATGATCGCTCAATTGAGTCAGAAGTACGAACTGCTCTTGAGAAATTGGATGGGGTCAGTGAAATTTATGACAGGAAGACCAGGGGGGAAGTGGGTCTGGATCACGAAAGAGCAGGGGACTTGATCGCCTTTTCTGATGAATCCTCGTGGTTTGCTTACTATCATTGGATGGAAGATGACAAAGCTCCGGATTTTGCCCGATGCGTAGATGTCCATAGGAAGTATGGCTACGATCCTGTGGAACTGTTTCTCGATACCTCCAATCCTCTCATTAAGGGAAAAATCGCATGGAGGCTTCTCCAGAAAAAGTTGGGGTTAAGGATGCTTATGGATGTAATTCCGCTCGATCCTTGTTTGGTCAAGGGGTCACATGGGGCCTTACCCAAATCCTCAAAGGATTGGGCTGTGCTGATAGTGCAAATGGAGGGGATTGCTGGCCTTGATTCCATTCCCGCCGTAGAGGTGCATGCTAAGCTGATGGAGTTCTGTACTCGATAAGTTGTCGACGACTTCCTCTTTGATTAGCCGATCATATCCTGATCATGGGCTTCCGGGTCTGTCTCGGCAGGTTGTTTTAAAGGGATTTGGATTACGAATTTGGTCCCTGCTCCCTCTTCGCTTTCCATGCGTATTTTACCATGATGGTTTTGAATTACCATCATGGATACTGCAAGACCCTGGCCTGTACCGACACCAATCTTTTTGGTGGTGAAAAATTTATCGAATACCTTATCTCTGATCTCTTCGGGGATTCCGCATCCATTGTCACTAATGGAAATTTCCACCATCTCCTCTTCCTTGAGGGATCTGGTTGCAACTGTGATTGTGCCCTTGTTATCTTTACCACTTTCTTCAATGGCTTGGGCTGCATTGACAATTAAATTGAGGAAAACCTGGTTTAGCTCACTGATCATGCATCTTACTATGGGGAGGTTTTGGTCAAATTTACGTTCAATATTTGCGACATACTTCCATTGCCCGGTTGAA
>CAYSOI010000070.1:0-13372 GCA_964432425.1 uncultured Opitutales bacterium
AGTAGAGAGTAGAGAGTAATGAAGATGTTGATTGATCAGTCCCGGTTTATCGTCCGGGAGTCTGTAGTGGAAGATGCAAAATCGTCTGGCACTATGGAGAATTGGACTGGGGTTGTCGGTATTGGGGGCAAATTTCTCTACGATGAAGCGGGGCGGGTGTTTCGGGTATTGAGGAAATTAGGGACGCTTGGTGTGTGTGGAAATGAATTTCGAAGTGTACGGCTGCTCTACGCAGACTTGTTTGACAGGCAGGTTTGTCGGGCGACCGGATGAAACATGAAGAAGAATATAAACCCAGTAAGAAAGGAAATGCCTAACGGACTACCGTAACAACACTGTCAAGGACGACTAAGGGTTGCCACTGATCCTGGTACACCCTCCTCAAGGATGAGGCTGGTTATCTCCGCAAGCAGGATTCTGGTAATGCAAGAGCGTTATTGGGGTCACCTTGTGAATCTTCAAAATAAGATCCAAATATATCACTCAGTCTAGAAAGGCAAAGTAAGGTCGATAAGGTCGACTGTAAAATAAAATAAGAAATCAAACCAAGCATCAGTGGAAACTGATTGGCATATACCTGAAAGGGAAATGCCCAACGTAATCAGCAGTCATTGTAGGGAAGTTCCTGAAGCAATTATTCAGAAATAGAAGATCTGGAGTGAAGGAATAAACCCCTAACAATGAGTGCGTAATAAGTTATTCATGGAGTGTGTTATGGAGTGTTTAACTCCAGTCGCCTTCATGTGTCGTAATGGAAAATATCAACCTATGTCGATAATGTTATTAGTAGAAGTAAGTAGTAGTTTTTGTAAGCAGGAGGGAATCACGTCTTCCTCGCTTCAAGGCTATTCAAGTGTGTCTGGTTTGGATCGGACATGCGTTAACACTTTTACTAGTGACGTGACGAAAGGAAGGCTGGCCAGGCTGCAGAGACAAGGATGTCGACGTGGCCGGTCAGCTTCCGCTCGCTATCAACCCGATGATTTGGGTGTCGGCATACAATTTCCATTACGGAATCAAAGAGATAGAGTTGGAACAAGCGATTGCCCGGGAGGTGATAGACCCCGGTTAGTTGTTGATAGGGTTTGTCCAGGCAGATTTCTGCCCGTGGACGACTTTGTTCCTCCGTCTGCGCAGGGATGAGCCCGACATGCTAGAACTATAGATATGATACGGTAAACCCGGTCGGTTAACTGGAGACAAGGAGGTCTAGGTTGCCGGTCGGTTTTACGGTGGGTGGAAACGAATTTAAACTTAAAAGTGAACCGATAAACAAAATATATATGATGAATAGAAAGGAAGCGTAAGGAGGCCAGTTTTGTTTCTTCACAATTCGATGTGCTCGATTTATGTGTGTAGCATTTTGTAATTCAGGATGTATGGATGCCGTTCGCAAATCCAGAGCTTTGTACTGAGGAATTGGTATGTTCCAATTTTATTAGCAGTTTGCATTGGCTATGGTTGTAGACGAAGTTCTAGAGCAGAAGCATTGAGCCGAGTAGGAATGTCGGTGTGTTTCATTAAATCTATTTGGCCTTATGTATATGAGGGGTTGTTGGTTAGTGCTAATGCTATCTTTCGTTAAGCCATTCATTCGTGTGCAAGAGGTTGTGAGTAGTACAAAGTTGTGAAGCGATTCTATAGGAATGTGTAACAAGTTTTATCATGCCAAGGGGCATAATTATAATAGTGGGAATATTCGTATATTTCATGTTTATTCATGAGGAGCATCTTATGGGTAGGCATAGGTTTATGTGGATAATTAATTTCTGAATGAATAACTTTAATGTCTGATTTTTGTAGAAAGGTTTTTTAATTTAATTTTATAAAATATGGAGTAGTAAAAATAATTCAAATTTAGGATCTGTGAAATCATAGAGATCACTAGGTTTCTTGGATGCGTTGGTGGTTGCCAAGCGTCTTTTATCAAGTTAATGTTAATATTAATCACTGATATTGATGCGCTGCGATTTAAAGTAGCATTTCCATCCAATGCCTCCAACAAAAGTGCCTTTAGTTTTTTAACGGATTCTTCAGCTAATATATGTATATACGTAAGTAGCCTGATCCTTATTTATTTGTGCAAGTAAGAGGTCAGCTCAAAACAGACTTTTCTCTCGCAATGAGTGCGGGGAAAACCGGGTTGCCGGTACCCGGAGTGAAGCCGGCAAACGACCACATGGATGTGGTCTACTATCAAATAACCCAATAAATACAAGGAAGTATCATGTCACTAGTAATCAATACTAATCTAGTAGCTAACACCGTACGCAATACGCTGACCACCAATCAGTCTAACTTGCAGAAGAGCCTGGCTCGTTTGTCCAGTGGTTCCAAGATTTTGGATCCAACGGACGATGCAGGAGGTTTGGCGGTAGCTACCAAACTCGCCGCAACTCTGAATCGTAATGCTCGCACGCAGCAGAACGTTCAGAATGCGATCTCATTCCTTCAGGTGCAGGACGGTGCCATTGCTCAGGCCACCAATATTCTGGACCGTATGAGTGAGTTGAAAACCATGACATTGGATCCCACCAAGAACTCCGATGACATCGCCAACTACGATGCTGAATTCACTCAGCTCCAAGCTCAACTCTCTAATATCAAACAAGAGAGCTTCAACGGAATCAACTTGTTTAATGCAACGGCAAGCCTCACCGTTTACACAACAGAGGAGGGGGATGCTTCAGGTGAACCTTCTGTCACCGCAACTCGTACTGGTCTTTTCCAGGAAGTTGGAAATATCACCTACGGAGGCAGCACTGGTTCCTTTGCTGTTCAAGAGTATAATTCCAAAGTGGATTACTCTGCTGCAGGTACAAACGAGATTGCAACAGCGTCCTCGAAAACCTTCGTGAAGTCAACGGCAGCTGATGGTTCCGTTCGCATTGGTTTCATTGCTGATGATGCCGGGGGAGAAGTCACAGCGGCGGCAGCAGCTGATGAAAGTTTTGCCGATGCTGTCGGCAGTGGTGCAATTGTTGAAATCACTAATGTTGATTCACTGTACGACCACGAAGCAGGCGTTGTTAAAGCTGACGTATTCTATGCAGGTTCAGTCGGTGCAGGTCTCTCGACGCATGCAGCAGGTTCTGTTGTTTTTGATGATGCCAGCGGTGATTTCTTTATTGCTGCGGGTCAATCATTGAATTATACAGATGCGACTCAGGCTGATTCTGCAATCCATGCAACCAATCCAGGAGAGTTCGTCAAATTGCCAGGATACGCGAAGGTCACTGACTACGATGCGTACTCTACCTCAGAAACTTATGAAACAGGGGATATTGTCGCTCAGGACGGTAGCCTTTGGGTTGCTGAAGGTACTGGTGTCGCTGCTGGCGGAGCCATTCCTAGTGGCACCAACGCTGCTTGGACAGAGTTGACCAGCGTGGCTGTCTCTGGTGCAGACCTTCTGACTACTAGCAATACGCTGTCCAACTACAGTGTTGGAGATTTTACTACTTTTATTCAAAGTGCAGCTACAGCTCGTGCTCAGAATGGTGCAGAAGTTGCACGTCTTGAGTCTTCTCTTTCGTTGTTGAAGACCAACCAAGGTAACCTGGACGCAGCACGTAGCCGTTTGGCTGATGTGGATGTGGCTCTTGAGTCCACCAATCTTGCTAAGCAGAACATTCTGGTTCAGAGTGCAGCGGCAATGCTGTCTCAGGCCAATGCTTCTCAAAACGTGGCCCTCCAATTGCTCGGTTAATTCTGAGTCGTTGGCTGGTAACAGCCACTTATTGTCCGATTTTTCCGGACTCACCCTGCGGAAGCGGGGTGAGGTCCGGACCGGGCAATGGGGGGGGAGAAGGGATAGTTGGAAAAGTGGAATACGGGAGGTATGGAGGTGTAGCTGAGGGCTCTTTTCATCTTGCTTAGTTCATTCAAGCATCAGATGTGGGTTTTAGGGGCAGCTTTTGCTTGGGCGATTGAGTCTGTTTGACCTCGAGTGGTTTGGAGATTGAGTGGGTAGAGGGGTTAGAGTTGGCATTATTTCTGCTTTGTAGCGGAGTGTAAATTTTTTCCGCGCTGTATTTAGCAGTCTTATTATGTCAATTTCATCCTTAATTTTTTCGAATCAATGAGTGGTTTGCAGCTGAGTGGTCTGGCGTCCGGTATGGACTGGCAGAGTGTGGTCGAGCAGTTGATGGAACTGGAGCGTTTTCCGATCCGTAGGATGGAGGCCGAAAAGGTTACCAATGACCAGAAGAATGTAGAGTTGAGTATATTAAGCTCAAGGCTGGGGCAACTGAGTACCGCCGCAAAAAATTTGACGGATTCCAGTATTTGGAATGCCAGGTCAGTGGAGCTTTCTGACCCGGATACTTCGTTAGTTTCAGTGAGTGCCTCCACGGGCACTTTAACTGGAGAATATGTGATTTCTGATGCGACTCGTGCTTCAGCGAGTGTCCTGTATGGTAATACGGACATGACCGCCAATATAACCGGTGCTTCGGTCATTGATACCATGGATGTGTCTTCGGCTATTTACGAAGGAACTTTTTCTATCAACGGAACAATTTTCACAGTGAATGATACTGGAGGCACAGGTGGCACTGATATCAATTTGGATGAGGATTTGAGTACGGCTGCAGCGACGATTGTGGCGGCAATCGCTGATATCAGTGGTGCGGGTGTTACGGACGGGAAGTTTTATTTGGATGCCAGTTCGGATATCATTCTGGGACATCCGGATGATACGAGCAATTTTCTCTCGGTTTTGAAGTTATTCTCTCAGTCCGAGGCGAACTATAATACTGCTTTTGGGGTTTATGCTGAGGCAGAGAGTGCTGCGACGACTTCTACGACGAAGACTCATCGTCAGGGAGATTTTGTCTATGATACCAATGGGTATTACCCTGTGCTACAGGATGCCCCTCGTGGTGCAGATCTTTCCGGGGCTCCGAATAGTTATTTTGGGGATTTGATTCCCAATACCCATGCGGCCTATAAAGTGACCGGTCTGGATGGGGATGGCTCTGATTTTATTCAGATTACGATCAATGGGCAGGTGGAGATTGTTCCATGGCAGGGGACTGCTGCAGCGACGGCCGCAGAATTGAAGACGACCATTGACGCGAATGCTTTGATCAACACAGATGTCTTTGTTTCTGTGGTGGGGGATGATTTGATCATTTCCGAGCAGAGTGCGGGGGATATCGCGTCTTTGACCACAACCGCGATCAATGGGGGTGGTGCTGTGGCTGCTGCGGTATCCGACAGCCAGGTTTTTGATGGTTCCCAAGTAGCTCCTGATGGTTATCATGTGAGGAGTGAATTTCCGATTGGTTCTGTAGATGTGTCTGACAGTATTCGTGATGCCTTGGGAAGCCTTGCTGATGGCACCTACGAATTTGATATCAATGGGCAATCCTTCACGGTGAAGAACAGTGCTGACACCACTAATGGAGAGATTGACATGGATAACACCACCATGCAGCAATTCATGGATAAGATCACTGCTTCCAATGCTGGGGTCACGATGTCCTACAATCCCATTGAAGATCGTTTTTCCCTCACCAGTAAGGTCACCGGTGAATTGAAGGTTACTGCTACCGACACCAGTAATAGTCTCTTGCAAACGATGTATCTGGACTCCGAAGTTTCTGGGAATGGGACTCTGGATCTAGGTGTGGATGCCACTTTAACAATCAATGGGACCGTTGTCACCAGCAACCGGAATGAAGTCACGGGTACTGCTCATGGTATTGAGGGTCTGACAATTACGATTAAGGAAGATTTTGATGCCTCGGATGCAGATCTGACTCTCACTGTTGCCTCAGACATCTCTGCGGCAGAGGCTGCGATCAATACCTTTATCAGTGACTACAATGCCATGCAGCAGCATTTGGTCAGTGTGACGGAGACGATCACTACGGACACGGATGTGGAGACTTCCATCTTTTCCGATAATCTGGAGGTTTCAAATTTGATCAGTAGCCTGCGTGCGGCTGTGTTTGGTGACCAAAACAGTGTGAATCCAGTTACGATGGAAGGCTCTGGGGTTGAGCTGATTACGGATATTGGAATTGATTTTACTCCAGGGAGTGCAGAGTTAAGAATCGAAGATTCCAGTTTGTTGCAGGAAATGCTGGAAGAGAATGGCTCACAGGTACAGGAGCTGTTTGCTTCCAGTATTGATACACCTAGCTTTTATAGCAGTTCTGACAGCTATTCGAAAGGGGAGATTGTTGAGTATGATGGGGTTTACTGGATCGCTCTTCAATCCACGACTGGAAACAGTCCGCCAACCCATGATGGTTCAACGGCGTCCAACAATATTGATGCGAATTGGGCATTTTATGGTTATGATGATGATGTGGCCCGTTATAATAACACTTCCTCTGATTATACGGGAACACCAGTGATCAATGGGGTTGCTTATGGAATGGCCTACCGTGTCATGGAGCACATCAGTAACTTTATTGAGGGTACGACTCCCAATCCTGATGATACTGAATCGGATGGTACTCTATCCATTCAGCAGCAAGCATTGGCTGATGCCAATGATCAGCTTGATGATGACATTGCCGCATTGGAAACCATTCTGGCCTCAAGAGAGCAGCAATTGACCAATAGTTTCATTCGAATGGAGGAGATGCAGTCTCAGATTCAGAGTCAGCAGCAGATGTTGGATTCGAGTATTGCCAATAATTTTGGTCAGGGATCGAAGAACAAGTAGTTTTATGTTTGAGCCTTCGGTGGTTGGTCGCTTTTAGATTTTCATAAATTTTTACAAAACACATTATGGGTATTTTTTCACGATTGATTTCTGCGGGGCTGGTTTTGCTGGTTCTGGCCGGATGTAATTCCACGGCAATGAAGAGATTGCCTTTCAAGAAGCCTGATATTCCTGTCGAATACAAGCCAGCGAATACCTATGGAGTCCAATACCTGCCGAATGATTTTTCCCGAGTAGCGGTGCTTCCTGTGCATCATGATCCTGCCATGGTAGCAGATGTGGATGTCATTATGGCTGTAATTTTAGCTGAGTTGAATGGGAAAGGTGTGTTGGAAGCTGTCCCTGTTCGCCCGGCTGATCTTCAGCGTATTTCGGGGCGTTCCAGTTGGGACACAACGGATGCATTGCCCCCGAATTTGTTCAGCCAATTACGTAGTGTATATTCAGCCGATGGGATCCTGATGGTGGATTTGACTTCGTTCTATCCTTATAAGCCGATGTCCATCGGTTTACGTGCCAAAATGTCTGAAGTGAATTCTGGAGAAGTCCTTTGGGCAGCGGATTCCGTATACAATGCAGGTAGAAGTGATGTGCAAGAGGCGGCTTTGGATTTTCAGAAGCGTAAGAGTGGAACTCCTTTTCCTTTGGCAGATTCTGGCTCGGTGCTGCAGTCACCCCGTTACTTTACTCGTTTTGCGGCCTCCACTTTGTTAGATACTTTACCTGAACGCTGAAGCGAATGGAGTCTGAAAGCAGTACCCATAAATATGGTTTGTACCGTCGTGTTGATCTCAAGGATCGACAGTGGCCGGATCGTATCATTGAGCATGCACCGGTCTGGTGTAGCGTAGATTTGCGAGATGGGAATCAGGCTTTGGCGATTCCCATGGACGGGGACCGCAAGCTGAAATTATTTGAGGAACTGGTTGGTATTGGTTTCAAGGAGATTGAGGTCGGTTTTCCTTCCGCATCGGATACAGAATTCGCTTTTACCCGGACTCTGATTGATGAGGGAAAAATTCCCAAGGATGTGACCATCCAAGTCTTGACCCAGGCCCGAGAGCACTTGATTCGTAGAACTTTTGAGAGTTTGGAGGGAGTCCATCAGGCGATTGTTCATGTGTACAATTCGACTTCTCCGATGCAGCGGGAGATTACCTTTGGGAAGAGCAAGCAGGAGATTAAGGACATTGCGGTGGAAGGGGTCCGTTTGGTGAAGAGTTTACTGGGGGAATTGCCGGATACGGATATTCGTCTGGAGTATTCCCCGGAAAGTTTTTCCGACACGGAGGTAGAGTATGCTCTGGAAGTTTGTGAAGCGGTAATGGAAGTTTGGGAACCGACTGTGGAGCGTCCAATCATTTTGAATTTGCCGGCAACGGTGGAAGTGGCTCCTCCTAATATTTATGCAGACCAGATTGAGTGGTTTTGCAAAAACCTGCGGGAGCGGGACAAAGCCCTGATCAGCCTGCATACTCACAATGACCGTGGAACGGGGACGGCCGCGACGGAGCTGGCCTTAATGGCTGGTGCTGATCGGGTGGAAGGTACTTTGTTCGGCAATGGGGAACGTACGGGGAATCAGGATCTGGTCATTACGGCTTTGAATCTGCAAGTGGATGGTATTGATCCTGGCTTGGATTTCTCGGAACTGGATCGTGTGCGTCGTGTGTATGAGCATTGTACGCGGATGGCAGTTCCGGAGCGTCAACCCTACTCTGGGGAACTGGTCTTCACTGCGTTCTCTGGTTCACATCAGGATGCAATCAAGAAAGGGTTTGATCGGCGGGCCCGTTTGGTTCGTGAGGAGGGTATGGATGCGGCAACTGTCCCTTGGGCCGTACCTTACTTATCGATCGATCCGTATGATCTTGGCCGCACTTACGAGGCGATTATTCGTATCAACAGCCAAAGTGGAAAAGGTGGTGTTGCTCATGTTCTGGACCGGGACTATGGTCTTGATTTACCCAAGCCGATGCATCCTGAGATTGGGAACCTGGTTTCTGCGATTGCGGATGAAAGGGGGAAGGAATTGACGTCGGAAGAGGTCTACGAAGTCTTTTTAAAAGAGTTCATTCGACAGGATATGCCTTTGCGGCTTTTTAATCTGGAAGCTTTGCCTATTCCTGAAGGCGATGGTCAGGTGGAGGTGAAAGCGGCCGTACGCTTAGGGCAGGAGGAATTACAGCTCACGGGTATTGGCAATGGTCCGATTAATGGATTTGTCCATGCCTTGGAAAATGAGGGTCTGAAGCATTTCACTCTGGCGGATTTCAGGCAACATGCCATAGGGACTGGTTCTGCAACAGATTCGGCATCCTATGTTTTGCTGGAGATGGATGATGGGCGAAAAATCTATGGCTGTGGGGTCCACCCCGATATTGGTAAGTCGGGTGTTTATGCCGTGGTCAGTGCTTACAACCGGGCGGCAGAGTAAAAACTTGGAGCAGGGGATGCTTACTTGGTCCTGCTCAATACTCAAAAATGAGTTTTAGGTAGTGAGTGAGGTGTGAACCCAGCTTGATGTTGTCGTCTTTCATGATGATTGTGGACCGACACCTTCTTAGGGCCATCAGGGTTTTATTGACTTTGACGACTTGAATATTCGGTCCGGGCTGTGTGGTTTGTGGATAGAGGGGAGTTACGGAGATGGGCAAGCCATACCATGACCATGCGATGTCCCAGCCTGCTGGTTTGGCGGGGGCGGAGGAGGTGAGGAGCCCTGGATATCGTTTTATGAAGTCTGGAGTTTTGGCAGTTCGGACTCGGAGGCGGAGGGCCTCCGGGATGGTGCGAAAATAGTCCTGTATGTTATGGATTTTCCCATCTGCCGCTTTGCGGAAGAAATCAAGTACATCGAGTCCGACCATGTTCATTCCATTCCAGTTTCCGTGTTCATTTTTGCTGGGATATTTTTGCTGGTTGTACCAAGTTTGGAATTTGTCTGTCAGGCGGAGTCCGATTTCGAAGTGGAGGTGGGCCCGGGAGCGTGGAATGCCGGTGCTTGCGGTATGTCCCATGAGGCCCAGAACTTGCCCGCCAGCCACTTGTTTCCCCGCAGTGATCTCCTTTTCTACACTATGGAGGTGGGCATAGAGAGAGTAGACTTTGGGGGTTTCCTGGGTGTGTTCGAGGATCACATAAATGCCATAGCTGCTTTTACCCCCGACTTTATTTACGTAGGCAACTTTTCCCGGTAATACGGAGACAACTTTGTCCATCGGGCGGTTGTAGCGGTCTCTTTTCTGAGACTTGATGTCGATGCCTTCATGAAATTTGTAGCCACTGTTGCGTACACATCCGAAGAGTCCGGATTCGGGATTTCCAGAGGAGGTTGCCTGAATGACGGTTTCCACAGGCTTGTTGCGTGGAATGGGGTGGCCTTGAATGGGCCAATAGATTTTGGCTTCGGCTGTGGAAGTTGTGAAAAGAAGCAGGAGGAGCCCCAGAGAAAAAGTGAGTGGTGCCAGTGCAGGAATAGTGGGTTCTAGCCACCGATTGCTTGGTTTGGACTGAGCCTTGAGCATGTTTCTTTTAGATTGATTACGAGTTTATCGAGAATTTCGTCGGGGAGTTCGACAAGAGTAAATAGCTGGCCGTTCTGAATTTTTGTATCAATTGGACGTACGCCGATGGGTTTATCGTCAATAAATAGCACCAAACTCATGTTATTGCTGCTAGCCGTGAAGGTGGCCAAGCGGGAAGCAGCTGTGGCATCCAGGTAAAAGAGTAGCCCATTGCCCGCAGAGACGGCGGCGAGGTCCACATTCTGGATTTCGTATTCGTTGATAATTGGAAGAGGCAGGACTCGGATTCTGCGGTTGGAGGGTAACACGTACTCCAAAGTTCCAAAGGTCAGGGAGGCACTGTCAGGAAAATTGAGGGTGGCCCGATTTCTTTTCACGTCCGTCGAGTGAATCCCGACGTAGAATTTTGCCCGCAATAGATCGCTCTCCTGATTGACACCAGGATACATGATATCCACAGCAATCTTTTTGGCCTGATCCGATCTTGGGATGTCTCCAAGTTGGTAATAGACATTGCCTAACTTGTGATAAACTCTTGCCATTTCTGGGTGCTTTTTTCCCAGGGCAGGTGATTTTTGGACCCCTTGCCCCCAGAGTTGGTAGCTTTTGAGGGCTTCCCGGGGGTTGTTCATTTTGAGGTGAGCATCGCCCGTTCTTTCATGGCTTTCCAGAATCAATCTGTGGGTTTCACCATACAGGGGTGTACCGGCTCGTTGAAATTCCTGATAAAAACGAATGGATAGCACGTATTCTTCGATTTCGTAGTAGTTGTCGGCAATGGCTTTGTGAGTTGTGAGTACCAGGGGGTGGCCAGCGTGATAGATCGCTTGTCGGCTGGTGAGGGTTTTCCCGTAGTATTGGATGGACTCTTGTTTGTTTCCTAATTCTTTGTGGATTCTGGCCATCCTTTCATAGATGTTGGCCACCTCTTCATTGGCTTCTCCATGGATGCGTAGGAGAATGAGGAGAGACTTTTTGTAATATTCGAGGGATTCCTCCAGGGTTTTGCCTTTGAGTTGGGCCGATTCTTCTCCAGCTGTTCCAAGTGGCGGCAGATCTCCTTTGTCTCCATGACGGGCTTTGTCTTTCCCACAAGCACTAAAGAGGAGTAGGATCGCACACAGAAAAAATTGCAGCCCGCATCGGAAGTGTTGTGGATTCTGGCTGTTCTGTATATCTGTCATGAAGATTTTATGGGATTTGGCCTTTCTGTGTTGCCTTGGTTGGAGATACAAAAAATAAAGCGGTTCTGACAAGCTTTACCATCCCAATTTTTCATTATGAGCTCCAATTCCAGAAAATACGACTTAGCCCTGCTGGCGATTGATTTACAACCCGCCTTTCTAAGTGTTATGCAGGATGGCGATGAATTGGCGAGGCGATGCCAGTTTACCTTGGAAGTGGCTAAGCTCTTTCAGTTGCCTGTTTTTATTACCGAACAGTATCCTGAGAAATTGGGTGGGACTGCAGACGAGATTCAAAGTGTGGCTCCGGATACTTCCAGGTATTACCCGAAAACTACTTTTTCTGCATTTGGGGCAGATGGGCTAAATACAGATCTGGAGGAGTTGGGAGTGAAGCACTTACTTGTGATTGGACTGGAGGTGCCTGTCTGTGTATATAACACTGTGTTGGAGGCCGGTAGTCGTGGTGTTGCCTGTACGCTGTTAAGCGATTGTATTGGTGCCAGGAGAAATGGAGATGCGGCGGTATGCCTTGATTTTTTACGCACAAGCACAGATTGTCATATTCTTCCTTCAGAGACAGTTTTTTACAGTTTACTTCGGGATGCCAAGGATCCTTTGTTTCGGGAGTTTACTGGGTTGGTTAAGAAATATGCTGCGGAATAGGGCTGCTGAGTGATGAGTGAAGGTACACAAAAATTAAGCGGAACGGAGTCCTACACATTTGAGGAATTGGATCAGAACTTTCTCGATCGCCTGGATGCGATTCGTGAAGACCGGTTGAGAGTTACGCCTCCTGAGGTGATCGGCAGGTTTATGGAAGAGCTGAATGTGGAGGAGTGTCGGGCTCTGTTGCGAACGGTCTCTGGAGAACTTGCGGCGGATGCTCTGGCAGAAATGGACCCTGAATATTCTTCGCAGGTACTGTTTGCCATGCGGGCAGCCAGAGCGGCGCATATCATGAGTGTCATTGCGCCGGATGATGCTGCAGACATTGTGGCGGAGCTGGCTCATGCAGATCAAAAGGAGTTTATCCAGAGGCTGGAGCCAGATGACAGGGAAAGTGTAGAACAGCTTTTGGAGTATGACCCGGAGACTGCTGGTGGCATCATGACTCCAGATGTGGTAACGATTCCTCCTCATTTGACCATGGATGAGGCGATTCAATCGATTCGCAGTATCAATTCTGAGGTGGAGACTATTTATTATTTGTACGTTACCGGGCCGGGAAATGTGTTGCTCGGAGTGATTTCCATGCGGGATTTATTGCTAGCCCCGCTGGATAAGCGGGTGCAGGAGGTGATGACGAGGAAACTGCATGGAGTATGTCATCCAGATGATGACAGGGAACATGTAGCCCTGGAGATGGCAAAGCACAATTTTGTTGCCTTGCCTGTTGTGGAACATGGGACACATCGACTACTCGGCATCATTACCCACGATGACATTATGGATGTGGTACATGAAGAAGCCACAGAAGATTTACAGAAGCTCGTAGGTGCCGGTGCGGATGAAAGCATGCGGGATGGAGTTTTCGATAGCGTGAATCGCCGTTGGCCTTGGTTGGTGGTCAATCTTCTGACCGCATTTGGTGCCGCTGCGATTATCCGGGAATATGAAGAGACCCTGCAAGAGCTGATTCTTCTGGCAGCGTTCATGCCGATTGTTGCCAGTCTGGCAGGGAATAGTGGGCATCAGACCCTTGCGATTGCCATTCGTAGTCTCGCAATGGGGGATGTCCACAAGGGAGACGCATTGCCTTTATGTTTAAGAGAGTTGGCGAAGGGGTTGTGTTGTGGGTTGCTGATTGGTTTGGTCGGAGCTTTTGGAGCCTTTGCCTTATCCAATTGGAATTTAGAGATGGGACTAACGATCTTTCTGGCTTTGATCTTAACCATGGCTATGGCAGGGTTTACGGGTGCCTTCATCCCCTTGTTTCTTAAGCGTATGAACCTGGACCCAGCCCAAAGTTCATCCAT
>CAYSOI010000071.1:0-13064 GCA_964432425.1 uncultured Opitutales bacterium
CGAAAGAGGCGTATCAAATTTTGTCGCCGTGACGCTGACAGAGGGGAGTTCCTTGGCGGGTTCCTGTCCGGTAAGGGTTGTCGCGACAATACATAAGATCGTCGCCTGAAGGCATTGGGTCTTCATAGCTGGTCGTTATCATTTGGAGGTGAATTGCGAGACCAGCACAGTCTTTGAGCCAGTCCCATCCTTCTCTTGGCGGAGAAGTTTTGCCATCCGGCAGGATTGCCGAATGACGGGGATGAGAGTGAGCAAGCTGATATCCTGACTTCAGGGCTTCGTGCCTCGCTTTCGCCTTCCCGGAACCGAAGTTCCAGTGGCGTTTGAAAGTTTGTAGCCCAATACAGTGGCGCAACCGTTCCCGATTCTCACGGGATTCCCTACACTTGATCACGATGGACCATAGCCGAAACCAAGGTCCTCTCAAAAGAACAGGCCGCAGATTGTACAAACTGCGGCCTGTTTTGAAAAGGATTAAATCCAGAATCTTTATTTAAAAGATGAATGAAAGGGGGATGCAGGGAGGCCAGCCTCGTTGAAAAGGTTGGGGACGGCTTGTTGGTCCCAAGCGAATCGAGCTTGTGTCGGAGCCTTTACACCTTCTGCGGAGAGCACGATGGTGTTGCCCTCGATTTTCGCCAAAGCCGGAGCCCATTTTCCGTCTTTCGCAGCGATCTCAAAATGGCTGGCCTTCTGGCAATCCTGAGTGACCAGGCCGTCTGCGGTTCCTTTCTGGAAATGCACAATCAGTTGGTTGCCTTTCGGATCAACTTTGCTGAAGAGAGGTCCCGAGTAAGTGATATCCTTCTTGCCATAATCCTTGGCCAATGCCCAGAGAGCCAGACGTTTTCCGACATCCTGCTTGTTGGGAGGATGAATGTCATTGAGCGTTGTGATGTCTGTGGTTACCGCCATGCCTGTATTGGGGACATTTAAAGTCGCCAACTGGGCCTGCCAAATACCTGCCAGTGCTTCCTTGGGACGGTTTCTGTAGTTAAATGGAGCCAACTGAACATAGTAAAAGGGGAGATCCTCTTTATCCCAAAGGCTACGCCAGCCATTGATCAATGCCTTCATCTTTTCATGGTAAAGCATGCCTTCGCCGTTGTTGGATTCGCCCTGATACCAGAGAGCTCCACGAATGCCGTAGGGGACTAGTGGAGAGATCATGCCGTTGTAGAGAGCAAGTGGAGATTGGTGATTGATTCGGTTACCATTTTTGGCCGGAAACTGGTCCAGTTTGTCCGCGAAGTTTTCCTTCAGAGCCGGTACGGATCTATAACCGACAGGTGGAATCCATGGATCAATTCGGGTTCCTCCCCAATTGGACCCCAATAGCCCGACTGGCACATCGAGTTCGCCTTGAATGTGGCGGGCAAAGTAGTAGCCAACAGCCGTAAAGTTCGCAACCGTGCTCGGACTGCAAACCTGCCATCCGCTCGTATTGACATCAAATTCAGGGCGATCGGAAGGTCGGTGCGGAACCTTGATGTGGCGAATCAAAGGATGTTTTCCGTTGGCGATTTCCTCCTTGGCGTTGGCGGAACGAGCCACGGACCACTCCATATTGGACTGTCCAGAACAAAGCCAGACTTCCCCAATCAGAATGTCTTCCAGCACAATCTCATTACTTCCTTTGATGACCATCTTCTGGCCTTTGGAATTGGCCTTTTGTGCATCCAACTCCACCTTCCAATTTCCAGTACAATCCCCTTGGACTGTGTAAGTTTTTCCAGCAAACTCCACCGTGACTTCCTCCAACTTTTCTGCCCACCCCCAAATCGGCACAGGCTCGTCCCTCTGAAGAACCATATGGCTTCCAATCACAGAGGGTAATTTGACTTCGGCTGCGGCAAACGGAGCAGCCAGCAACGATAAGAGAAGAGCGTAATTCAATAATTTCATAGTAGCAGGCGTGGATTAAATGTGAGCCGGTACTTACATGATTTCCTACTCCTCAAAGCAACTTAATTCGCCCTCAGTTCCTTTTGCTGGGCTGGAACTCGGTGCCAACTCTCAGGATACAGCTATCCCAAATCAAGCATCTCAGAACTTTAGCAAATAGTAGATGCATCCCCAAACAAATGCGGTGGATGCGCAGAGGATCCCACCAAGAATCAACCAGAAATACTTATGTGAGATAGGTTCATTGGGCGCTATTGGTTGAGAAGGGGAATAGAGTTTTTGCTCAATGTGTTCTGTTAGGTTTTCATGAAGAAAGTCTGGTCTCATCTCATGATTGGTTTGAGGGATTTCTGCCGCCATTTCCTGTGCTGTGCCAAAGCATCCTGATGGCTGAGGGTTTGTTGCGAAATGAATCCAGGTATCCCAGTCAGAATTAATGTCAGGGCGGACTTGAGAGGGGGGAATCGAGCCCAACTCCCTTTTTCCTGTCAGACATTTGTAACAGAGAACCGCCACTGAATATAAATCATATTGCGGATCCATTTTATCAAGTTTTGAATGCGGGGCAGCATAATCGTGCTCCTCTTCCAATTCTGGATACGAAACGGGGTTTTGCGGCTGCCCCCAACCGGCTGCACCACCTGTTGTACCAACCAGTTTTCGGTTGATCGGTGTGCGAACCAGATCAGAAATGCGAAATCCAGAAAGCTCGATGCCCTCTTCTTTGATGACAATATTGGAGGGCCTGATGTTTCCATGAACAATCCCTTTGGCATGCAAAATCTTGAGAGTATTTAAGATTTGCCTGGCACATTCGGCGATCTCGCCCTCATACAAACGCCCTTCATGATGGTCCAGATACTCCCGAAGAGTGGTTGCCTCATTATTATTGCCTGAAGCCGACATCGATACTTTTCACACTAGTAAATTATTTATGGATGAATAATTCGAATTTTCACTGAATAGAAGAGGCCAGTCCTCTCCTCTGGATCATTAAGTAATACTCAACTTCAATGGAGTCCTTTTCAATTTCTTTCTCATCAAAGTGAGGATTTCAATCTTCACATCGACTTAACGCCCTGCTTTTTTAGGAGTGCGGCGGATAAGGAAATCTGCGAGAACATCTCCCGGTAGACGTGGTAGTTGGATTCGATGATAGTCTGCACCGGTTGACTGAACAATCGTATCCAGTCCAGAAAGGTAATTGGAGAGGGCTTTGTGGTATTGTTCGGAGATAATGGTTGGATCGGCGAGAACGGAGGTGTCATCTTCCATGTCTACGAAGCGGGTCGGACGATCAAAATTGAATTCAAGTTCGGTTTGATCCAAGAGGTGAAAGACAGCAACGTCATGCCTGCGAAACTTGAGGTGCTGGAAGCAATCATTGAGGATTTCCGGTTGGATAAAGAGATCAGAGATGACCACGATGAGAGCTCTTTGGGGAATTTGTTCTGCGGCTTGATGGAGGGCCTCGGGCAGCCCCGTCTCACCCTCAGCCTTCATTTCAACCAGATTGTCCAGAAGTATGCCGAGGTGAGCAGGGTTACGACAAGCAGGAATTTCCTTATGAAACTCTTTTCCAGCACAAGACAGGCCCACGGCATCACCTTGTTGAATGGCAAGATAAGCCAGGTAACCAGCCAATTGCCGGGCATAATCCAGTTTGGAGATGGTGGAATCTGCGGGCGTGTAATTCATGGAACCACTGGTGTCGATGATCAGGCAAAGACGCAGATTGGTATCCGCTTCAAACTCCTTGATATAAAACCGGTCACTTCGCCCCCATGCCCGCCAATCCAAGCGGCGCAGATCATCTCCCGGAACATATTTTCTGTACTCGGCAAATTCAAGACTTGAGCCACGGATGGGGCTGGAATGCCGCCCCGATACACTTCCGAGCATGGGTTGTCGAGCATGCAAGGGCCACCCCATGAGTTGGCTCAGGACCGTTGGGTCTAGAAAATCTCTGGAAACCGACATTGAAGATTTCGCAGATTAGTTTTCTGCCTGAAGTTCATCAAGAAGACGTTGAATCACAGACTTGCTGGTAATTTTTTGCGATTCAGCGGCAAAGGTCGTGATGACTCTGTGGGTCAGGACGGGCTTTGCTACAGCAAGCAGATCCACCAGTCTTACCATGTAACTACCATGGAGGGCGGCTCGGGTTTTGGCACCAAGGATCAGGTACTGTACTGCTCTGGGGCCAGCGCCCCATCCAACCAGTGGCTTCAGCCAATCTGGGCTTTCGTCTGAATCCGGGCGGGTTCGGCGAACCAAATCGACGGCAAATTCATAGATATGTTCCGGAACAGGAATTCGCCGGACCAGATCCTGATAGGCGATGACTTTTTCCGCATCAAGCAAGTGTTGAAGTTCTGGAAAGCCTGTACCTGTGGTGGAACGAGCAATTTCAATTTCTTCATCACGGTCCGGATATTCAATTTCGATCAGAAACATGAAGCGGTCAAGCTGTGCTTCCGGAAGCGGATATGTTCCTTCTTGTTCAACAGGATTCTGGGTGGCGAGTACAAAGAAAGGAGGGGAAAGAGTATGGCTTTGACCAAGAATGGTAATCCGTTGTTCCTGCATGGCTTCCAGCATGGCGGCCTGGGTTTTGGCAGGAGCACGGTTGATTTCATCAGCAAGAATAACATTGGCGAACAAAGGCCCTTTTACGAATTCAAACTCTCTACGGCCAGATTCGGTTTCCTGAAGGATGTCCGTTCCAGTGATATCCATCGGCATGAGGTCTGGAGTAAATTGAATCCGGGAGAAGTCGAGTTGCAGGGTTTCAGAGATTTTGCTGACAAGAAGCGTTTTGGCCAAGCCCGGTACTCCCTGAAGCAGCCCATGGCCTCTGCCAAACAGACAAATACAAAGCTGTTCGATCACTTCTTGCTGCCCGACAATGACTTTGGCTAATTCTTTTTTGGTTTGATCGTATACTTGGCGAAGAGAATCGATGGCTTCGACATCATTTTCTCCCAATTGTTGGGGCATATCAGGGTTTGAGGTGCTCATGGGGTAATGGATTTGTGTGTGAGAATCGAGTGAGGAAATAATTCTGGTGTCAAGTCCCAGGATTCTTGAAGTTCTTTTAATAATTGAAGGTCAATGGGAGCAGATTGAGGGTATTGATTGCGAATATACCAATCCAATTGGTTGACTGAGAGCCATTGTGTGTCGTCGCGGTTACCCCCTACTGGAGGGGTGTTTTGCGGAGAAATCAAGTGATGGTATGCTCCTGGTGGAAACTTGAGGTTTCGGACTTTGGTGGTTTGTACGTTCGAGATTTCCGGTACATGCTTTGGGGCATCCGGGCTGAAGAGTTTAGTTCGGTCCAGCCAACAAATCAGCAGGATGACGGTGATACAAATGAGACCACTGAGAAGGGCGAAATCCCAAAAGTCCCGGACCCGGAAAATGGGCGTGGAGTTTTCGGAGGAGGACAAGATGAGATCTTCCTTGTCCTGGTTTTCATTTGTGGATTTGTCTTCTTTTCGTAGATGAATCGAGGGGGCATCTTTGCCAAATTCTTTGAGATCCCAGTTTTCAGGTGGGGCTTGCTGCACCATGAAGTATTGCGAGACTTGGTGCTGGCTACATTTTCTTTGGAAGATCTGTTTACAGTCTTCATCGGTCGCAATTTTCTGTCGCAATAACTTGAGCTCTTCCGGAGAGATCCGGTTGAGTAGATAATCGTCGACGATTCTCCCAAAAGTTTTTTCGGGCATGATTATCTGGATAAGCTGGGCTTTGCGGCTGGGACCATGGGAATCAGCGAGGGAGAGTGATCCATCGGACAACTCGGTTTTGCTGAATCAATGCCTTCGCTCTGGATGGAAATACGCCAAATATGGAGTCAGCCATGTAGTCGATTTCCACTGTCCAATAGGGAGATCCTTCCACCATTTCCTGCTTCAATGGACCCCATTTCTGAATGTATTTCGGCAGCATGCCAGGTTGGTCTCCGGCTTCGATGCTGGCCATCACGATGGGAATTTGCCCATTGGCTGATTGCTGAGGTTTGCCTGTACTGTCTGCTGGAGGAACAGGTGTGCTGGGGGGCGTGGCAATGGTCGGAGCCGGTACAGGTTCAGGTGTTGGCTCTGGTTCAGGAGTCAGATCCAGGGGACTGGGAATACTGCCGGAAGGAATGGTCGGGGCCACTGTGATAGTAGGAGCGATCTCTTCTGTTGGGATATTTTGAGTAATTGTAGGAATAGGTGCTTCCTGACTACGAAGTCCTCTTTGTTTCTTGGGACCTTTTTTTCCCTTTTGTGCAACAATAGACTCCAGCTTCAGCTGTTGTTGTTTTGCACGGTAAATGGCTTGATCAATCTGTTGGGCCGTGGACGCTTCTCCTTTGTTTTGGTAGTCTGTGCGGAGTTCTTCGAGTGAAGCAAGGTAGTCTTCCTGTAAGCGAATCATTCTGGAATGAATGCTTTTGCGGAGCAATTTTACTTCATATGGCTCTTCGGCAGCAGGACCAGGCCTGGGTGATGGTGGTTCGGGGGTCGGTATTGGAGGCGTAACGGGTTCTGGGACTGGAGTAGGCAAAGGGGTTGGGGTAGGAGCAGGTGGAACTGGTTCAGGAATGACAGTGGAAACAGGTGGAGTTGGAACAGGTGTCGGAGAAGTTGGGGGTGTTACAGTATTATTAAATGGGTTCTCCGGTACAGGCATTGGAGTCGGAGGAATTGAAGGAGCGGGGTCTGGAGTGGGGGCAGGTGGAGTTGCAGGTGTTCCGAAGGGACTCGCAGGCGGAGTGGTGGGTGTGGTGGGGACGGCCAGAGGTGCCGGTGGTGTTGGGGTTGGGAGACTTGGGGCCGTAGGAGCAGGAGGGGGGGCTGGGCTAGTACCATTCTGAGAAGCAACCAGGGCCTCGGAACGTTTGCGGGCTTCTTCTTCCTGAAGTTTTTCTTTGGCGGCAACTTCTTGCCGGACTGCATCCAGGCTGGAGTTGGTCAATTGCACGATTTTCTGAAAATCTTCGATCCGAATGGCTTCTGTCTCTCCGTCAATTCCCAGAATGACTCGTCCTGCGACTGAATTAATGATTTTGACGTTTTTCTTGATCGTGCGGTCTTTCCAGACGAGTTCGGGAATCACATCTCCGATACCGATGTCTGGCTTGATGTGCTGAGCGGAAAGAGTGACTGCGAAGAAAAGCAACAGCAGACAGGAGAACAAGTGCTTGGGTGTATTCATTTTAATAAGGATTCACTAATAAATAGTGGCTGATTGAAAAAGTTGCAAGTTGTCAAAGTGAGGGATTATCCAGAAGTGGGCCTGGATGATGATTGGTCAGGGAACCTTCAAGAACCCCGGGTTGATCGCCCCGTTTGTGAGTTTTGAGCCTTTTCCCATCGGGAAGCTGACGATCATTGGTTATGTTTCTGGGGACAGAATCAGAGGTTTGCTCTGCCCACAGGTCAAGGACTTGCAGGAGTTTTTCTTTAATTTCCTTATTCTCTTCTGCATCCGCGACGTTGTAAAGTTGGTCCGGGTCTTTACTGACATCATATAGTTCGATTTTTGGCCTGGGTTTCAGAAAGATGTCGAGTTGACCTTGATTGAGTTTGCCAGCTTTATGGGCATCCCAGAGTTCGGTGCCGGATGGAAAGGTCGGGTCACTTTCCATACAGAGATTTTGTTTTTCTGGAAAGGCATTGCGAATGAGGGTCCAGTTTTTCCAGCGAACCAGGCGTTCATGGGCCTGATAAACATGCCAGTTGTGCTCAGCGAAGATGTAATCCCGGGTCTTGGTGGAGGTGTCACATAAGATCCCGGCAAAGCTGATGCCTTGAATCCGTGGATCTTTCTTCACTCCAGCCAATTCCAGAAAGGTGGGGCCGATGTCGATGGAACTGACCAGAGACTTGGTGGCACTTCCGGGAGTAATGTTGGGACCGGAAATGATGAGGGGAGTTTTTATGCCGGAATCAAAGAGTCGGGTTTTACATCGCGGAAATGGACGTCCATTGTCAGTCATGTAAAGGACGTAGGTGTTGGACAAGGCATTTTGCAGCATCAGTTCATTGACCAGTTCGCCAACAAAATGATCAGTGCGGCTGACCTCGTGATAGTACTCCGCAAGATCTTTCCGGGTCTTGGGGCCATCATAGAGGTAGGACGGCACATTGATTTCTTCAGGTTTATACTTGGGGGCATTATCATCGAGTTGCCACCCCCGGTGAGCATCCGTAGAGGCAAACCAGAAGAAGAAGGGTTTGTCTTTGGGCCGCTCTTGCAGAAGTTCGACCCAATCTTCCTGTTTCCCTGGTCCCTTTCCTTTTGAGATCTTATCGAATGCAACATCGGCATTTTTGCCCATGTGATGTTTTCCGGAAAGAGCGGTGTAATAGCCGGCATCTTTGAGAAGTTTCGGAAACAGGGGTTGATCTTCGGGCAGGCTGGTGTGCAATTCACAGGCTCCGGTATTGTGCGGGTATCTTCCTGTGATCAGGCTGCAACGGCTTGGAGAGCAACTGCTGATGGTGAGATAAGCGTTGTCAAAACGGATCCCCTTCGAGGCCAGTTTGTCGATATGGGGAGTTTTTGCGACCTTGTCTCCATAACAACCAAGATCATCCCAGGTTACATCGTCTGTAATGTAGAGTATGAAGTTAGGCCGATCATCTGCTGCACTTACAGGAATTAACGGCAACAGAACAAGCAGTTTGAGGAAGAAATTACGCATATTTAGGTAAAGTGGGAAGGTTACTCTGATTGAAGCAATGCAGCCATTTCCGTGGAGGCCATCAATGCCATGGCTCCACCACGGGCATCTTTTCCAAGAATGGCGGTTCGGTCAAAGTAGTTTCGAAGGTTCTTTTGTTTTCCGGTTCCTGTGCAGACATCTAGGAGCTCACCTTGGTTGCTCAATCTTCGGTTGATGGCTTCCCAGGACTTCTGAATGACGGGGAGATAGGCCTCTTTCTCCAACCAGCCTTGGCGAATGCCCCTTGCAATGGCGAAGGTGATCATACAGGTGGAGGTCATTTCACGATAGCTTTCAGGATGATCAATGACCTGATGCCACATGCCGGTCGGGTCCTGATGAGGTAGTAGGCTGTCGATGTGAGATCGAAGAGCTTGGAGAATATTTTTGAAGGCAGGGCTGTCCTCAGGAAGCCAGGAGAGAGTCAGGGTGAGTCCCAGTGCAGGAAATCCATTACCCCGGCCCCATGCGGTTTCATCCTGGGGAGAGTGGCGGTAAATGCCGTCTTTTCGTAGGCAAAGTTTTTGGATGTATTGGAAGTGAGCCAGGCAGTCTTCCAGGTATTGGGGGTTTCCAGTCAGGGTGTGTGCGGCAGCAAGTAGAGGACAAACCATGAAAACGGAATCACTCATTTGGTTATGCCCGGAGACCGGGGAGTCTTTTCCCGTTTTGGAGTTGTGTGCCAACTCTGCGGCGGAGTTGATTAATTTTATGATTGCGGGATTATTGTCTTTTCTGGCCAGTTCCGCCAACGTCAGATGGCCTGCAAGGTTCACTCCGGAGACTTTCTTTCCAAGGGTTTCCTTTTGAGACTGGATGTAGGGTTGGAGGGAATTGACGACCTCGGTATGATGTTTGGGAGCCTTGTCGAGTTTCGCCAGATGGAGTCTGGAAAGTTGAGCCAGTGCCGGGATATATTGAATGGAGGGATTGTGGCCATAGTGTTTAGCCAGTTGCCTGGCGGTTTGGATTGGAGTTCTAGCAGTATTTGCTCGGAGTTGGCGACGGGCAGGGGAGTGTTGAATGACTGAAGAGTTCCGAAGGCGAATGCTCAAAAGATCAGAAATGAATCTGGCTGGCTCTGTGGCGGAGTCCTCGGGATAATTCATCTGTATTGCGGCAACCGTATCCATATTGGCTGGTTTGTTTTTGACCAATGCGGCCGCAAAAGAATTTTCTGGCAAGGAATTGGTTTTCAAAGCCCAACCCTCGATCAATTCTTTGTTCAAGGCAGATGATTTGCCGCCGGTGAACATCTCAAGGCTGCTGCTTCGTCGAATATCAATAACGAGGTCAAATCCCTGACTGCCGATAAACCTCCATAGATAATGTGCAGCCGCTGTCTCTTTCTGGTTGTAGGCTTTTCCTTTTGGTGGAAATGAAGGAACCGGCAAGTTGTCAGGGTTGGCATCCAAAACTACTGAGATCGAGGCTCCCTGCAGAGAGGATTGTGAATTTTGTAGATTCCAAAGCACGGTCTGGGCTGTTTTGAGCGGCGTCTGATCCTCTGGTTCCATCCCAAAGACCAGAAGTATGTGCTTTTTTGAGGAATGTAAATCCAGGCTCTCTTTGTCCAACCAACTGAGGATGGGCTTATTCGACACCGTGATACCAACAGGAAACTGAACATGAGTGGCCGGTAGTGAAACTTCTGCCCCAATCGCCATCGTTGCCAAGAGGAACCATGTAAAGTAGAAGATCAGGCGGTTTTCGGGTTTCATAAATTGGATCCTTGAACAGTTTGCCGCCTGAATGGGGATTTTGGCATTACAGAACCTTCAGTATGGCTTCGGACAATTGCTGTACGAGTATACTTAACTTTTGCGGTAATTCTGCTGGTTCATCGTGTTGCCATGTGGTTGTGAAATGAAAATGTTCGTGATGCTCAAGTTGACGGGTTCTTAGTTCATCCCCATTGGAATAGAGTTGGAATTGCCCAACAAAGTGTGCCGTTCCTGCTGTATTTCCTTCTAATTGTTCAACTTGAATCTGCACTTCATAACCTTTGGCGTCGGAACGCCGATTGGGGTAATTGGTAATGGTCCAGTTTTCCGGAAGGCCAGACCTGATATGGCTGACCAGCGCTCTTAACAGTGAATCATCCAGAGGCTCTGCCCAACGGTGGTTTTCATAAAATTTCAATTCCGTCCCGGATTCACGGACCGCCAGCTTCGTGGTAGTGAGGAAAGAAGGAAGAGTAATTTGAGGGAAATATACAGACGGGTGAGCGGCATCGTGTTCTTCCGGCTCACCACCAATTGGAGTTGGGTCAAGGATGTAGAAGCGTGAATTGTCTACTTGGGGCTCCAGATCAACACAGGCAGGAAAAAGGGTGAGGATCAGGAGAGAAAAGAGTGGGAAATGAGTATTCTTGGAAGGAGTCATGGGCGGATTTAACCGATCAGGGCTGAGGTTTACCTGTTAAGAAGATCTTTGGGTTACGTTCGATGAGTTCTGCCAGCACTCGGATCGCCCGGGCAGCGGAGTTGATTTCATTCAACGTAACCGAAAAATCATGACGAAATTCCGAATCAGACTGAAGGAGCTTTTTGGCCGTATCGCCAATGGCGGTCAACTTTTGCAAGGTGTCGGTCAACTCCTCTGAAATGGCCTCAATATTGAGTTCCTTATTGGTTTTGTCTACGAGATCCCCAATCTTTCCCGAGGTATCTGTGATGGAGGTGAGGGTGTTCTTGACAGTTCCATCTTCAATCAAGCCCGAGAGCAATTCCGCAAGGTTGTAGAGATTTGTTAGGTTCTTGTTGAGAGTTTCCACATCGACTTCATCGATCTTGGTTTTGGCGGAGGTCAGCAATTCATTGAGATTGGTGCTGATTTCCTGAAAGTCGATCGTGCCGACATTGGTCACCGCCTGCGTCACTGCCTGGCGTATGGACTCCAGGTCAGACTGCAATGTCGGGATGACAAGGTTTCCGAGTTCAGTCTCTTCAAAATCATATCCAGGGTACTCGGGACCATAGTAATCAATATCAATAAAGAGAACTCCGGTGATCAGACTTTCCAGTACCAACTTTGCCCTCAAGCCACTGAGAAACTCTGTGCTGAATACCCCTTCTTTGATTCCAAAACCCTTTTCCGTGAACAATTTTTCTTTATCAATTTCGATGATCACTGGCACGGAGGTACGACCATCTGCGGAATTAAACCCAATAAATGTTTCCACTACCCGTCCGATAGGAACTCCTTTGAATTTCACCTTAGCTCCGACAACCAGTCCATTGACCGACTCATCAAAGTAAAGGACGTACTTCTCGGTTTTGGAAAGGGAAGTGGAGCCCAGGTAGATGATTGCAGTAAAAAACAACGTCGCAGCTCCCAGAACGAAGAGTCCAATGGCGGTCGTATTTGTCTTTTTCGCAGGCATTTTGAAAATTTAAGCGGGCACAACATGAAGAAGCTCACGCCTTCGGGCAAACCTTTTGCTCATCAAGTTTTGGCTCCTCTGGATAAAAAGGTACGAACTTCTGCGTGTGGGGAATTCTCCAGTAGGTCATTGGGTTTCCCCATATCCAGAAGTGTTCGGGATTTGGCATCCAGATATACGGCTTTGTCAGCAATGGTAAAGATGCTGGCCAGTTCATGTGACACGACAACGATGGTTGCCCCGACAGTATCCCGCAGTTGAAGGATCAGTTCATCCAGACGTTGCGATGTGACAGGGTCCAATCCGGCAGAAGGTTCGTCCAGAAACAGGAAATCCGGGTCCAACGCCATCGCTCTGGCCAATGCCGCCCGCTTCCGCATACCTCCACTGATTTGGCCCGGCAGAAAGTCTTCAAAGCCAGCCAGCCCAACCAACGCCAGTTTGTACCCGACCACGTCCCGAATCTCTTTTTCGGGAAGCTTGGTATAATGATGCAATGGCAACGCTATATTTTCCTCCAGGGTCATCGAACTCCACAACGCTCCCCCCTGGTAAAGAACCCCAAAGTTTTGTTTCATGGCTTCCTGCTCATCTTCAGTGGAGGAAGTAAAGTTGGTATCTCCAAAAAAGATATCCCCTTTGGCTGGCTCAAGAAGTCCGATCATGTGCCGGAGCAATGTACTTTTTCCGCACCCACTGCCTCCCATGATTACAGTGATTTGCTCGGCTTCGAGAGTAAAATCCAAATCCCTCATGACCACAAAATTGCCATAAGCCATGGTCACATTATCCACTCGAATTGCCTTACCTGTTGCCATCCGATTAAATCCCAAGAATGTGAAATACGACCGCAAAAATCGCATCCACGACAATAATGAAAGTGATGCCCGAAACCACGGACCTTGTTACCGCCTGGCCTACGGCTGCGGAGCTTTGGCCACACATGATCCCGTAAAAACACCCGGAAGCTGCCACGACCATCCCGAAGAAGAAGCTCTTGATTTCGCCGGTCCACACATCCATCAACTTCATGGCGTTGATGGTTTGCTG
>CAYSOI010000072.1:0-12988 GCA_964432425.1 uncultured Opitutales bacterium
CGGGTTAGTCAATTTTATTTCCTAAAGAGCAGATTAAACCTATTTATTAGTGTGTGTATTGCAGCGCTTTTTGTTGGTCTAGTTGCTTTTCTTGCTTTGAATTCTGATTTAGCAAACTTTGAGGAAATGAGGAATACTACTAGTATTTACTTTTATGAGATTTTTAAAAGTGGTCAGAGTACTCGTTACTTCTTATCTTTAGGGACTTGGGACATGTTTCTGGCTTCACCTGTTTTTGGTTGGGGGCTTGGAAGTTTTGAGTTTGTTTATAATTTTTATAATAGTGGTGAGTTTCGTGGACAGAATTTAAAGGAAGACATGCATTTTATATACGCTCACAATGATATATTTCAATATTTTGCGGAAATGGGTATTATCGGTTCAATTCTATTATTATTGGTTTTCTGTATCCCGTTGTTGTATAAAGTTTACAACCGTATAACTACATGCAATTGGCTATTACTGGTTTGTTTTATTTTGTTGATTTATAGTTTTGTCGAATTTCCTTTTCGAACTCCTTCAGTTGCTCTTTTATTTACGATATTATTTGCAGCTGCTTGTCGTGTGCAGTTCAAGCCCTTGGGTGACTAGTTATTAAAAAGTTCGGTTTGGTTAGGTAGGTCAGGTTTTGTTTTCTGATAAGGTTCCGGTTTTTCGATGTGCCTTGGAGCTTGGCTGATTTTTTCATTAAGTGAATCTTGGTGGCGTTGTATAATCTTCTCGCAGATTTTGTCGAGATGAAGATGAATCCATTTCGACGTACTGCTTTCAGGGGTGTAATCGGCAGGCCCATAACCGTGAATGCGTCCAGCCTGCAGCAAATGGTCATTCTGTTCAAATTCCGCTAAATTTTCCGGATCATAGACTGCATAGGTTTTGCCTCCACCTCTTTTTACTACTGAAAAGGCAGGAATGTCACTTGGTCCATCGGCGATGTAGATCATATTGTGGAATGGAATACGGCGCTCTTCTTCGGGTATTGCTGCATTTACATTGATGTCTGGAATTTTATTGGAGCCTTTATTTATTTCGAAAAGGAATCTTGTTTTGATGGTGTTATCGACCATCAAGCCAATTTGAGAAATTTCTGGACCAGGGTCTATAGGCAATTCCAATTGTTTTGTAAAATAAGGCGGGGGAATGGATTCCACTAGTTCACAAGCATAAATCTCTTCAACGAATGGGGCGATGACACTACCTCGGATCATTTCACCCAGCCCTGTGCTGATGATATAATGTTCGAGCTTAATATTCGCTCGTTTGTATTCAGCTTTTCTCGCGACGTGTTCCTTGAGTTGGCTAAAAAAATTTGGAAGACCGGGGTAAAATAAAAGTTTTTGGCCAAGCTGCCTCAGTTTATAATTGTTGAGTCCCTTGAGGGGGCCATTTCGGATAAAGGACAGAAGGTGGTTTAGGTAACAGGTCTCCTTTGAGACGATTTGCCCCCTTTTTTCGTAGTACTCAGGGAGAAGATTGGTTTCTTTCCAGAATAACTTTTGGTCAATGTTATACTCTTCAAAGAGAGGTGCTTGCATGTAATCGGGGATAAGGGTTTTATCAAAATCCCAGACACAAGCGATAATATTCTGGCTATGGAGTGACCCTTTGGACATCTTCAAACCCTTAGAACTAGCCCATTACTACACTGGGCTGCAATCTTTTTTGAGAAAATAATGGACGGAATTCCAAGTATTGATCCTTTTCGAGCACGCTATCAGGAGTTGGATGCTGATATGGCATCGCCGGATTTCTTTAATGACCAGCGACGTGTTGCAGCAGTAACTCGTGAACACCAGCGTTTGGGGGCTTTAATTGAATTGTATGAGAAGGCGGAATCTTCTGAGCAACAACTGCAAGATAATAAGGAGATTTTAGATGATCCAGAGATGGATGATGAGTTGAAGGAATTGGCTCAGGAAGAGATTGGGGATTTGGAATCACTGGTAGAAGTGTTACGAAAGGATGTTCTGGTATCGATGCTGCCAGGAGATGATTGTGATGATCGCAACATTATCATGGAAATTCGTGCGGGTGCAGGGGGGGACGAAGCTTCTCTATTTGCTGGTGATCTTTATCGAATGTACAAGAGGTATGCGGACATACAGGGATGGAGCACGAAGGATATGGGGTCCAGTGGATCTGAAGCGGGAGGGTTTAAAGAGATCAGTTTTCTAATATCTGGAGATGATGTTTACAAAACTTTAAAATTTGAGAGTGGAGTGCATCGGGTACAGCGTATTCCAGTTACGGAGACCAATGGTCGCATTCATACTTCCACCTCAACCGTTGCTGTATTGCCGGAAGCCGAGGATGTGGATGTGGTGATTGATCCCAATGAATTGGAGATTACCGTCTGCAGAGCCAGCGGTCCTGGTGGGCAGGGGGTCAATACCACCGATTCGGCGGTCCAGATTTTGCATAAACCCACCGGAATGATTGTTCAATGTGCAGATGAGCGGTCTCAGCTGAAGAATAAGAATCGAGCACTAAAAGTTTTGAGATCTCGGCTACTTCAGAAAAAACAGGAAGAAGAACATGAAAAATACGCTCAAAACCGGCGTGGGCAAATTGGAACAGGTGATCGCAGTGAAAGAATTCGCACATACAACTTTCCGCAAAGTCGATTAACTGACCATCGCATTGGGTTTACCACTCATAACCTGGAGGGTGTCCTCAATGGAGAGTTATCGGAATTGGCGCAAAGGTTGTCTGAGGCAGACAACCAGGCGAAAGTGGATGCTTTGATGGACGAGCAAGCTTGATGGACCCAGAATGCTGACAATAAAAGAAGTGTTACTCCGTACCTCTGGCTTTTTTGAGGAGAAAGGGATTGATAATCCTAGACTGAACGCGGAACTTCTTCTTTCGCATGGTTTGGGTTTACCCTCCCGATTGGATCTGTATTTGCAGCATGATCGTCCCCTGGAGGAAAAGGAGCTGGAATCGATTCGGCCCTTGGTGAAGCGGCGTTCCAAAGGTGAGCCTGTTCAATACATCGAAGGTAAGGCTAATTTCATGGGGGTAGACTTTGATGTGGATGAACGCGTCCTGATCCCCCGCCCTGAAACAGAAGAGCTGGTTTCCCTAATTGAGGAATTACTGGAAGGTGTTATTATCGAGCGGATTCTTGATGTTGGTACGGGTTCAGGAATTTTGGCACTTTCCTTGGCCAGGGTTTTTAAAGCTGCGGAGGTGCTCGGAGTGGATGTATCTCCTGATGCATTGGACGTGGCTCGACAAAATGCTCAAAAACAAGGTCTCTCAGATCGTGTAGATTTTCGGGTATCGAATTGGTATGGTGAGGTGAATGGGCAGTTTGACCTCATTGTCAGCAATCCACCTTATTTGACCCGGCAGGAACTCCATGAGGCCGCAAGTGAAGTGCGGGATTTTGAACCAACCCAAGCATTGGTTTCCTCCGGCGAACATGGGGAAGAATGCTTGTTCACAGTAATGGAAGGAGCGAAGGAAAGATTGCTTCCAGGGGGAGTATTGGCACTGGAGACCGGTATCTCACAAAAAGAAATCCTTGAGGCTAAAGCGATTGAACTGGGTTACCAAGAATATTGGGGTGAACAGGATTTATCAGGCCGCGAACGCTTTTTCTTTGTAAGAAACTGACATGCCCTGGAGTTACTATCATTCGCTTTTGGGATGTATCCTTTTGGGGATCCTGAATCTCAAAGCTGCGCCAAGGCCAAATATTCTACTCTTGTTTGTGGATGACATGGGGTACTCGGATCTCGGGTGCTATGGTGGTGAGATTGATACACCCAATCTGGACAAGCTTGCGAAGCAGGGCATCCGTTACACGCAGGCCTACAACACCTCCAAATGCTGGACTTCAAGAATCAGTTTGTTAACTGGGCTATATCATCATCGTTCCAATCGTAATTTTGATAACACCGCCCTTATTGGCGATATTCTCAAACCGGCAGGGTATCGCACATTCTGGGCAGGCAAACACCATGCGTCCTTTAATCCTTACCACCGGGGGTTTGACCACTTTTCAGGATTTCTTGGTGGTGCGATCAACTTCTGGAATCCGGGCAACAAAGCTCGGCCAGGGGAGGAGAAACCCGGCTGGGGAGCATCCTATACCTGGGCATTTGATGACAAGGAGGTCCGTCCATTCATCCCGGATAAATCCTTTTATGCAACAGACACATTTACAGACTGGGCATTGGAATGGCTGGATGAAAAACAAGATACAGAAGAACCTTTCTTTCTATATATGGCCTACAATGCTCCGCACTGGCCCTTGCATGCGCCTGCGCACGTAACTAGTAAATACAATTCTTTCTACAGTGTTGGTTATGAGGCAATCCGTAAGGCACGGTATCAACGCCAACTGGAAATGGGATTATTTGATGAAAAGGTCGCAGCGTTGAGTCCACCAGATCACAAACCCTGGAAGTCTCTATCGGCAGAAGAACAATCCAGGGAAGCCTTACGGATGCAAATTCATGCGGCGATGGTGGACATTGTAGATCAAAATGTCGGGCGTCTCATTGTGAAACTCAAAGCCTTGGGTGAATTGGAAAATACACTGATTATGTTTCTTGTGGATAACGGTTCCAGTCATGAAAAGCCAAGCCGTGGAACTCAAAACACAGGTGCCAAATGGGGAACCGTGGGTTCCTTCGAAGCAATTGGTCCAGGATGGGCCAATGCAACCAATAGCCCCTTGCGGAAATGGAAAGTCCAAGGATTGGAGGGCGGAATTTGTACACCGCTCATTGCCCATTGGCCAAAAGGGATCCAACAACCTGAGAACGCGATTTGCCGTGAGCCTTGTCATCTCATTGACTTTGTTCCGACATTTATGGAATTGGCCGGTAGCCACGCGTCCTATCCGGCGTCACTCCCCTCCCCTGATGGGATTAGCCTTGTGCCTACCTTTACTGGAAAACCGCTCAACCGGGAAGACCCGCTCTTTTTTCAGTATGGAAGCTGGCAATCGATCAGACAAGGAGACTGGAAGTTAGTGCAACGAGCAAGGGAACCATGGGAACTCTACAACATTGCGAAGGACCGGACGGAAACCCAAAATCTGGCACTCAAGTATCCCGAACGTATTCAAAAGATGGAAGCTCTTTGGGAAAAATGGGCTGCCGATCTCAATGTTTCCCGGGCTGCTTTAAAGAAGTCCAAAACCAAAAAGAAACAAAAAAACTCCACCCGGTAGCTGCACCGGGAGGAGTTTTTGAAATTTGTGCATCAAGCTGTTCTGGGATTATTTCAGATGCTTGATCGTGATATCCTTGAACTGGACTTTCATAGGCGGACCTGCGTGAAGTTGCAGAGCCAGTAATCCGCTGTCACGACGTTGGTCTTCATCGTTATCGAGGAGTTCCGTTGTTTTTACCCCATTGATCCAGTGGGTGAAATGGAAGCCTTTGGCGACGATCTTGTATTCGTTCCATTGCTCCTTTTTGACAGCTTTCCCGATTTCTTTGGTGTCTCCAAAGTTTTCGACCTTCTTAACCAACTTTCCGCCTTTACGGGTGAGGGTCGTTTTGTCGCCACGAAGGGAAAGGATTCCACGGAATTTTTCACCATAGCAAATACCAGAGTAGCGGTCTCCAGATTCGAAATCGGCCTGATATCCACCGATTCTCCAGCCATCGTTTTTACCCTCAAGTTTGAAGCTACGGTACTGGATGCCACTGTTGCCGCCGATGATTTTGAATTTCATGTTCAACTCAAAGTCCTTCATTTTATCACCTTTATAAATGATGAAGGTATTTCCCTTGGTCGGGTTGTCCTTGGTGGTGATTCCGGTGATGGCACCATCTTGAACACTCCAGAACTTTGGATCACCATCCCAGTTGTCGAGCGACTTTCCATCAAAAAGGCTGACGGCACAATCATCAGCGGATAACAAAGATCCAGCAGCCACAAAGGCCACAGGCAGAAGAAGTTTTTTGAATTGCATAATAATTTCTGAGAGAGGGTTGTCAGTGATAAGAATCATAGACCGGCAAAAGAAAATTGCACCATCCAGCCCCCGGCAAGAATGAAGTTGTAAGAATTGAGGTAGAAAAGGCCGTGAAATCCTATCATTCGTTTAGGGTTTTGTGATCAGGCCATCGAACAAACAGCGTTGCAGTCTTCACCAAATCACCTACAACGCCCCGCCGACACTTTTTAACCTTATTCAACTGAACTATGAAATTCCGCAATTGTCTCTCCTGCAAAACTCTCACTCTTGGCGTCGTTGCCACTTTCGCCTTTGCCCAATCTGCCTCTGCCGGAGATTGGACACAATACCGGGGGCCCTCTTTCAATGGAGCAACCTCTGAAACGATCAACCCTTCCAAACTGAAAGGTAAAGCCATCTGGAAGTTGGATACCCCCAATGGTTTCAGTTCATTTGCGGTTGCCGACGGAATTGCTTCAACTCTCATTTCCCGTCAGGACGAAGACGGTTTGATTCGTGAAGCCTGCCTGACAGTTGATGCCAAAACCGGCAAAACTCTCTGGAGTGTGGATCTCTCCCGTGCGGACTACGGTCACTCTGGAGGAAATGCCGGAGCCAAAGGTAATAACGGAGGTGATGGCCCTCGTTCCACCCCTACAATTTCAGATGGAAAAGTTTACGTCTATGACGCTTACATGAATCTTTATGCTCTGGATGCCAAAACCGGCAAAACTGCATGGAAACATCGGATTCTCAAAGACTTTGATGGTGAGGAAATCAAATGGAAGAATGCTACCTCCCCGATCATCGAAGGCAATCAGGTCATTGTTGCTGGTGGTGGTGCAGGCCAAACCTTCCTGGCTTTCAACAAATCCTCCGGTGACCTTGCCTGGAAAAGTGGTGAAGACATGCTGACTCACGCAACTCCTACGGTGGCAACTATTCAGGGAGTTCGCCAAGTCATCTTTTTCATGCAAAGCGGTCTTGTCGGTGTAGATGTGTCCAATGGCAAAATCCTTTGGCAGCAAAAACATCCTTTCAAAGTATCCACTGCCGCTTCCCCAATTGTGGACGGTGAATACATTTACTGTTCGGCAGGTTATGGAGTTGGTGGCGGACTCTACAAGGTTTCCAAATCCGGCAGCAAATTTTCCTCAAAGAACGTTTGGTTCCGCAAAGATGTGGTGAACCACTGGAGCACACCTGTTCTACATAACGGTCATCTTTACGGCATGTTTGGTTTCAAAAAATACGGTAATGGTCCCCTCAAATGCATCGAGTTGGTGACTGGCGAGACCAAATGGTCCAAAGATGGCTTCGGACCTGGAAACGTGACACTCACTGGAGATGGTCAAATCCTTGCCCTTGGAGATGACGGAAGCCTGGTTGTTGCTGAAGCCTCTCCTTCGGCTTACAAAGAAGTTGCCCGCTCCAAGGCCATTTCCGGTAAATGCTGGTCCACACCCACCTTGGCCCAAGGACACATCTTTGCCCGAAGTACAACAGAAGCCATCTGCCTCAACGTCTCACGTTGATGCGGCATGAGCGACTCAATTGAGCAGATCACGGAGGTCATCCGGAAATTTCGGGATGAGCGGGATTGGAAGCAATTCCATACCCCGAAAGACATGGCTGCGGCCATTAGCATTGAAGCGGGTGAACTGCTGGAGCATTTCCTTTGGAAAACCAACGAGGAAGCAGAGGCACGCATTGAGTCGCACCGGCCAGAAGTCGTAGAGGAAATCGCGGACATCGGCATCTTTCTTTTCGAATTGGCAGACAACCTGAACATTCCCCTCGGAGAAGCCATGCTCAGGAAAATCCAGAAGAACGGGGAAAAGTACCCTGTTGAAAAAGCCAAAGGCAAACACACCAAATACACCGAACTCTAATCTCTCATGCTACCTCGCTTCACCCTCCTCTACCTCCTTGGTATGCCACTGGCCCTTCTTGCCAAGGACCGTCTCAATGTTCTGTTCATCACCATGGATGACATGAACCGTGACTCCATTGGGGTCTATGGTTCCAAAGTTGCCGACACGACACCAAACATAGACAAACTGGCTGCGGAAGGGCTGCGATTTGAACATGCCCATGTCACCATCGCCATTTGCCAACCCACCCGTGCGGTCTGGATGACAGGCAGGTATCCCCACAATAGCGGAGCTCTTGGCTTCAACACCATCCACCGGGGAGTCCCGACCCTTCCCGAAACTCTCCGAAAGAATGGTTTTCACACCGGTATTTTGGGCAAAACGGAACACGTGGTCCCCTCCCGCAAGGATGCCTTTGCTTATCGCCGTGATCGTAGTGAATTGATCAATGGCCGGAGCCAGGAACTTTATGGCCAATACACGGCAGAGTTCCTCAAAGAAGTAAAAGAAGCCGACAAACCCTTCTTTCTCATGGTCAATACACATGATCCGCATCGGCCATTTGATAACCGGAAGCCTGCAGATCAACGCAACGCCAAACCCAAGCAAGAACCGAAGAAAAACTCCAACAATAAGAAAAGGAAGCGTTACGGAGACTACCCTGCCCCATCCAAAATTTACCAACCTGAGGAAATTGTCATTCCCGGATTTCTCCCGGACCTGCCCTCCATTCGTGAAGAAATTGCCCAATACTACAGCTCTGTACGCCGTGCGGATGATGTGATTGGACGAGTTCTGGCTGAGTTGGAGGAAGCTGGCTTTTCGAAAAACACAGTGGTCATGCTCAAGTCCGATCACGGCATACCGGTCCCCTTTGCCAAGACCAATGTCTGGCGACACTCTACCATCACTCCCTGGATTGTTCGTTGGCCAGGAACAATCCAGCCGAACTCCATCGATAAAACCCATCTGATTTCCGGAGTCGACTTTGCCCCCACCATTCTGGAACTCTTCAATCTTTCACCCATGGAAGGCATGGATGGCCGTTCCTTTCTGCCACTTCTCAAAGGCCAGGCCCAAGAAAACCGGGACTACGTTTACACACACATCAACACGATTGCCTCAGGCCGGGATTACACCATGAGGTCTCTCCAGAGTAAACACTATGGCTTCATCTGGAACGGTTGGAGCAATGGGGAAACCACCTTTCGCAATGAGTCGATGATTGGGCTTACCTGGAAAGCACTGGCCAAAGCCGCAGAAACTGATCCTGAACTCGCCAAACGTGCCCAACACTACCTCTATCGGACCCCTCTGGAATTCTACGATTACGAAAAAGACCCCGATGCTCTCAACAACCTCATTGACGATTCCTGTCATCAGAAGATCATTGAAACCCACCTCGAAAAACTTCTTCAACTCATGAAGGGGACAGGAGATCCTCAACTTCAGAATTTTCAAAAAACCCTCACCCTTAACAAAGACTGATTATGCAAGCTCCAGAAACCTCCACTCTTCCACGTCGTTCCATCCTCACCGCCTCGGCTTTGGCAACCGCTTCCCTCGGTTGTGCAAGATCTGCCATCGTGGGCTCGGAAACGATCAAAATTGGACTCGTAGGATGTGGAGGTCGAGGTGCAGGAGCCGTCATCAACACCCTCAATGCCGACAAAGGCACTAAGCTCTACGCCGTCGCGGATGTCTTTGAAGACAAAGCCAAAGGGCTCGTGCCCAGGATCAAAGCCACTCCTGTGGGCAAAGATCGCACAGATGTCACCTCCGAGCGAATCTTCCATGGACTCGATGCTTACAAGAAAATCATGGAGTCCGACGTGGACGTCGTGATTCTGGCAACACCTCCAGGCTTTCGCCCTCTGCACATCGAAGCTGCCATTAATGCAGATAAACACGTCTTTGCCGAGAAACCTGTAGCCGTGGATGGTCCCGGAATTCGCCGAGTTCTAGCTTCTGCCAAAAAGGCCAAAGAGAAGAACCTGGCCTTGGTTTCCGGACTTTGCTGGAGATATGAACAGAATACCAAGGAACTGGTCTCCAAAATCCATGATGGCCTGATTGGCGATGTGGTGGGTGTGGAATGTGGTCGTTTCAACGGAGGCGTGTGGGTACGCCCAAGAAAACCCGAGCAAACTGAGCTCGAATACCAACTTCGCAACTGGTACTACTTCGCCTGGCTCTCTGGAGATTTCAATGTAGAGCAATTTGTGCATGAAATTGACCGGTGTGCCTGGTTGAAGAAAGACGAAACCCCAGTACGTTGCTGGGGGTGTGGAGGTCGTGAACAGCGTGACGGCAAGGATCATGGCCACATCTTTGATCACATGGCTGTTACCTTCGAGTACGAGAACGGACTTCGCCTCCATGCCAATGCCGCCCAGCAAAAAGGAATCTCCAGCCGTAATGAAGTGGTTGCCTTCGGAAGCAAAGGCCAAGTCAACCTGGGCCGCTTCATCGTCCAGATGCAGGATGGTCGCATGGAACGTTATCACAAAAAGGCGACCCAGATGCACCAGGCCGAGCAGGATGTCATGTACGCCTCTCTCCGCAAAGGCGAAATCATCAACAATGGTACCTACATGGCACATTCCACCCTCATGGGCATTATGATGCGGGATGCTTGCTACACCGGCAAAATGATCACTTGGGACAAGGCGCTGAATTCCGACTACCACTATGCTCCGGCAGATCTGGATACCATGACCCTGGATACCGAAATCAAAGCTCCCAAAGTGGCCATGCCCGGAGTCACCACTCTTGGATAAAATGTACCGGTATTTTCTGCCATTTCTCCTCTTTCTGGCAGCATCCATCCTTCAGGCGACAGCTCCCCGTCCCAATATCGTCTTCATTCTGGCGGATGATCTGGGTATCGGGGATGTCCACTGCTATGGCAAGGAACGCTGTCAGATCGAGACACCACATATTGATGCCCTGGCGGCCAACGGCCTTCGATTCACAGATGCTTATGTAAATGCCTCCGTCTGTGTGCCCACAAGAATGGCCATCATGACCGGGCGGTATGCCTGGAGATTTGGGCCACCGGAAAAAGGAGGCCCATGGGGATTTCTCGGGCCTCGATTCAGTACGGATACGTTGACCCTCGGAAAACTCCTCGGCTCCGCAAATTACAACACTGGCTATGTCGGCAAATGGCACTTGGGAACCCGTATGCAGACGAAAGATGGCAAAGTTCAGGGGCTCACCAACGTCGACTACACCAAACCCCTCCTCGCTGGCCCGGTTCAACATGGTTTTCAGTACAGTTTTATACTTCCTGGATCACTGGACATGTACCCCTACGCCTTTGTTCGCAACAACCAATGGCAAGGCAAAGTCACTGCTCAAAAAGGATGGAGTGCCTTCAACCGGGTGGGCCCGGCAGAGGAAAACTTTGAAGACCATCAAGTTCTGGAAACCTTCTATTCAGAAGCGGAAAACTTCATTTCCCAGCAGTGCAAGGACACTCCATTCTTCCTCTACCTAGCCCTCACAGCCCCGCATACCCCGACCAGCCCAGGCAAGAAATGGGAAGGCAAAAGCAAACTCGGGCTTTACGGAGACTTCGTTATGGAGGTCGACCATGCTGTGGAACGAGTTATGGCCGCCCTCAAGAAACAGAATCTACATCAGGACACATTGGTACTCTTTTCCTCAGACCACGGGGCAGGAGCCTATGCCGGTAACATCCGCAAAGCCACTCCCGGCCAAATCAAATTACTCGAAAAGCAAGGCCACTATTCCAGCGGCCCCCACCGAGGCTACAAATTCTCTGTCTACGAAGGTGGGCTGCGAGTCCCTCTCATTGCTCATTGGCCCAAAAGAATCCAAGCCGGAGCGACTACCTCCGCCCTGGTCGGACTCTGCGATCTCGCCGCCACCTTCGCCGAACTCTCTGGAGCTCAGTACACAGACCAACAACTCCCCGACTCCATCAGCTTCGCCCACACCCTCTCCAATCCCTGCCAAAAAGGGCAACGCCAGACCCTCATCATGCAATCCATAGGCTCCTACGCCGTACGTCAGGACAACTGGAAACTCTGCCTCGGCCCCGGCAGCGGCTCCTATCTCGACTACGGCAATACTCCCCGCGAAGACCTCGCCTGGAAAGCCGCCCTGGAAAAGTTTGAAGGCAAACTCACCCACAAAGCTCTCCTCAAACCACCCTTTCTCCAGCTCTACAACCTCGACAACGACCTCCACGAAGACAACAACCTCGCCGCCCAACACCCCGAAGTCGTCTCTTCCCTCATCCACTCTCTACAGCAACAGATCAACAATGGCCGATCCACAAAAGGCCCCAAACTGAAAAACAACCGCAACACTCCCCTGCACTTCCGCTTACCCAACTTCGTGAAGGAAGAATTGAGGTAATTCAAAGTATGATTTTATCAAGCCCCTTGATATGTTCGGCAATCTGCCGGACATTTGGTTTATGAAAACTGCACGGTTGGAAACACGGCTGACGGAGGATCAAAAGGATTTGGTCGTCCGGGCGGTGGACTATCAAGGTGTGAGCCAGACGGATTTTGTGCTGATGACAGTTTTGAATGCGGCTCGGAAAGTTGTTCGGGAGCAAGAGATCCTTGAATTGAACCAGACTCAAAGCCGATTGATAGCTGAATCCTTATTGAACCCACCTGAGCCAAATGCAGATCTGAGGGAAGCTTTTCAGGAACATCGTAAGCAAGTGGTTCATTGAGTACGTGGACGATTCAGTTGTTCTCTAAAGGTGTTGATCGCAGCTCTTTTCAATTTCGTCTTCTTCTTCGAATTGTTCGAGTTGGTCGAGGATGGATTTGTCGTTGGCGTGACTGAAGGCGTTTTCGTGGGAGATAATGTCTTTGGCCCTCCAGTAATATCACATCATTTAGTTGATTATTGATCAGGGGTCCGAATTCTTTGAAATCCATAAATGGATTACATTAATCTCAGGTTCTGGAATTCAATGACCGTAATCTTCTAAGACATTCGATCATGTTTTACTAACTCATCTATGATTTTATTGGCCAACCCTTTGCTGATTTTTTGAGGGATGATTGCATGAGAATCGTAGTTGGGTTGTGGATCGGGTTGTACACTCAACTCTGTGTTGGTAAGATGGTTGATTCCGATTTCCTTTAGAGATCCAACATTTATAGTTCCTATCTGTTCAAGAGTCCGATCCGGGGGCTTC